>CALFBL010000274.1 GCA_937951695.1 uncultured Granulosicoccaceae bacterium
GGCACGAAAGTGGTTGAACGCTGGGATGCGGCATCCGGGCGATGGGATGTCATGAACCCGATGTTTTCCGATCGCCAGTACCATTCGATTGCGATTCTGGTGCCGGATGGCCGCGTGTTGTCTGCCGGTGGAGGTATCTGCGGTGATTGTTACGCCATTGGCTACGAGGAAAAAAACGCGGAAATGTATTCACCGCCGTACCTGTTCGCAGCGGATGGTTCACTGGCCGAGCGACCTCACTTGTCATCGCTGCCGGAACAAGTCAATTACGCCCAGAGTGCGATTATCGGGGTCAGCGATGCGCAATCCATTGAACGCGTGCACTTGATCAAACTCGGCTCGGTGACTCATTCCCAAGACCAGGAACAGCGGCTGGTACCGCTGGAATTCGAACGCTTTACCGGTGCCTTGTCGGTACGTTTCCCGGATTCACGTTATATTGCGCCGCCCGGGCATTACATGATATTTGCCGTAAATAGCGACGGTGTCCCTTCCGAAGGGGGCATCGTGCGCGTGGGTCATCCGCGTCCGCTGGTGGGTGAAAGTGTTCGCCATGATCTGGCAGCGGGCAGTATCGAATCGTTTGAGTACGAACTGGACCCGGGTGTGTTTCGGGTCAGTTTGACCGGGGCCGCCGGGGTCGGCGTCAGTATGGGGCAAGCACCTGCTGCCAGTGCAGAAAGCGCCACCCATGCTGCGTGTCAGCCCGCTGTGATTAACGGACAAACGGTGTGTGAATTTTCCGTACCCCGTGCTGGTGTGTGGTACCTGTCACTGCAATCCCGGACGCGAATCAGTTACGACTTCTCGACTCAATTGACGCAAAGCACGCCAGCGACGCAGACCCCGGATGCCTCTGAAGGGCCGGTTGAGGTGTCCAACGAGACGGCAAGTAATCAACCCACCCCGTCAGCGTCGCCCGAGCCGACTGTTTTTGTAGCCGCCGCTGACGCGCCAGAGCCTCTATCGACGGTTGTGTCCGTCGGAGGTAGTTTGGGATGGCCGATGTTGATGCTGCTCAGTGTGATGTTGGTATTGGGCAGGCGATATCCAATTGGTATACTGCGTTCATAATACGACCGCTTAAGCGGTAGGTGATTCGGATAATTTGTGAAAAACTTTTTGAAATCAGATCGTCACCTGCACAAGGATGAAGCAGTCAGACTGGACGCTATCAGTGAATTTGACGCCGAAAACCCAGAGCATCAATCACTGCTTGAGTTAATGGTGGTTGCCGACGAATCCATGTCGGTCAGGAAAGCTGCGATGATGAAGGTCGTGAGTTTTTCACGCTTGAATCAAGCCTTGATCACGTCAGACGATCCGGCCTTGACAGAGGTGGCGGCTATCCGAATGGGTGAGCTGGCGGGCATCGAAGCGCATGCATCTTCGCTCGACGGATTCATGGTAAATGCCAGCGATGCGGCGTGTGAAATCATTGCAGCCATGGCAACCGATGCGGGTGTGCGGCAGCGGGCGCTGTCGAAAATCTCTGATGATTTGAGCCTGGTTCGAATCGTTCAGGCTGCAAAATTTCATGACACGCGTCAGGCCGCTGCTGAAAAGCTCGTCAGTCACGATAGCCTGCGGGCTGCTTTGACGGCTAGTCGTTCACGCGATAAAGAAGTTGCGCGGTATATCCAGCATCGCCTCGATGTCATCGCGAAGAAAGAGGCGTCAGAGCGAGCGGCTCAGAGCAATGCCGCGGAAACCGCAGCGTCCATGAAAACGCTTGCCAGCAGTGTCTGGTCGCCCCAAACCAAAGGCCGATACGATGCACTGTTGGCGCGGTGGTCTAGTCTTGAGGGCCGCTTCAAAGACGCTCAGCAATCGGAATTTGATCAGGCTCGTAATAGCGTGGAGGCGATTCTAGCCGAGTCTGCGTCCAAGCTTGCCAGCCCGTCCGAGTTGCACTTTGACGGTGAAACCACCAGCCAGAGCGCGAACCCGGCGGCCAGTTCCTCCACCGATGTTCAGGGTAACGGTGTTGCAGTCCCAGCCACCGGCGCAAAAACCGACTCCGCAGCGAAGCAAGCGGGCGCTATAGCCGATGCAGCTTCTGAGTCTGTCGCGGCTACGCCGGTACCGCCGACGCTTGCCGTGCCGACGGTTCCGGTTGTGCCTGACGATGAGCCCATTAAGTCTATCAAGGTCGGTCTTGCGGTTGACACGCTGGATGAGCTACCGGCCAAACTGAGTGCGTTAAAAACTGACGAATTTCACGGCCTGTCGGATGCTAGCGAAAATGTTAAGAAGCTGCTGGCTCACGCGGCAGCCGTGGCTGTTTTGTTCGACCCTCCGTTTGAGATTAATTCGGCTCGGGTGAACGCCACGAAAGAGCGCACTACTCGGGTGAGCACATTGCTTGATGTCAATAAATTACTGGCGACCATCGACTTAAACGGGTTGAGTTATCTCGATCTATTGGCCGTGCACAAAGAAGATCTGGCGGCTCGATTGGGCAAAGCGAAGCAGGAATCAGAAGACCGTGTCAAAGCCACCCATCGTCAGTTCTCGGCCCTGTCGGGTATCGTCAAAGAGGGCAAATGGGGTCCGGCAAGCAGCATGTTCCGGCGCTTGCAGAAAAAGATCAACGCGATGGATCCCGGCGAGAAGGCAATCTTTAACGATAAGTTGTCGCGTGCCGAGGAAGAGCTGAACACCATGGGCGACTGGCAGGATTTCGCCGCACGGCCAAAGCTTGAAGCCTTATGCGAAAGAATGGAAGCTCTACCTGGTCAAGAACTGGCGCCCGATGACGTGGCGAAAGAAGTACGTTCTCTGCAGAACGAATGGAAATCCCTAGGAGTCAGTCGCGCCTCGAACGATCTTTGGTCGCGTTTCAAGACGGCAGGCGACGTGGCCTATGAGCCGTGTAAGGCCTACTTCGATGAAAAGCAGAAAGAACGTCAGGAGAAGGTTAGCAACAAGAAGCAAATCTGCGATTTGCTGGAAGCGTCCATCAAGGAAGTGGATCTGAATGCGGAGAGCGTTGATTGGAAAGGTTTGCAGAAGCTCGCCAATGACGCCAAGCGCGATTGGAGCCGTAACCGGGTTACCGACAGAAAGCCTGATCGCAAACTGGAAGAGCGATTTACGCTACTACTGAAACCGATCGAAGCTAAGTTGGCCGAGCAGTACGACGCCAATGCAGCAGAGAAAGCCGATCTGATTGAGAAAGTCACCAAACTTGCCACAGGGGAGATCAATCAGCACGCCGCAAATCAGGCGCGCAGCTTACAGGCCAATTGGAAGTCCGTCGGGATCACTCGTCGTAAAGAAGATCAGGGTTTGTGGGAGCAGTTCAACGAGCAGTGCCGCACGATCTTTAAAACCATTAAAGATTCCGAGCGTGAAAAATACAAAGCGAGCATGGGCCATGTGTTTCGTGCCAAGGACATCATTAAATCGTTGCGACAGAACGCCAAGTCTGGAGAGCTGGAAGATGCCGGCCTGCAGGCACTCATAACAGAATTCAATGGTTTGGCTGAATTTCCCGAACGCGACAAGAAATTTTTGTTGCGAGATTTTCGGGCAGCGCTTGATGCTAATAGTAAGCGTCAGGAAACCAAAACGCGGCAAAAACGCCAACAGGTGTTTGATGAGATCAAGCGATGTGTCGGACTATGTGAGCAACTCGAGGAAGCGGTTGAGTCGCCTCAGATGATGACCGGCACCTTGATTGAAGAGGTCACTGACAGTTGGGAGGCCACGGACATCGTGTTGCCAAAAGAATGGTCGGTACCCTTAATGGGTCGCCGGAACGCGGCCATCGAACACCTAAAGGCATCGACGCAATACGATTACACCAAGACCGAATCGGCGCGTCGCGATTTGTTGATTCGCATAGAGGTACTGGCTGATGTGGAAACACCGGCTGAAGACAAATCCTTGCGCATGCAGTTTCAGTTAGCGAACCTGCAACAGGGAATGACGGCGTCGGTCGTGGCGGATAAAAAATCGGAGTTGAAGTCATTGGAGCGAACCTGGTTGACGATGCCACCCGCATCCATAGCCAAGCGTGATGGTCTGAACTCGCGCTATCTGAAAGCGATGAAAGGCTAACGGTTGAGCATGAAAAACGAGTTACACCGGTATTCACCGACGGCGCAACAAATTGCCCGTGCGATGGAGCGAGACGAGCTGGTTATGTATTACCAGCCCAAGGTGTGCCTGTTAACCGGTAACGTGGTGGGGGCTGAGGCTTTGGTGCGTTGGAATGATCCGCACAGCCGGGTACTCTCGCCGAGTGTGTTTCTACCTCAGGCCACCGCGGGTGGTTTGTTGCACGATATGACCGTGAGGTTGCTGGACGACGTTGTGGCGGCCTGCGGAACCGTCAGGCGCTCGGCACCCGATCTCGCCTTGTCAATTAACGTCGCTCCGAACGATCTGACCTCCCACACCATCAGCTCGCGAATAAGTAGCTATTTAAGCGGAGGCTCTATCGAGCCGCACGAGCTACAGATCGAAATTACCGAATCGATCGTGATGGAAAAATTCAATGTTGTTCTCGATGAACTGAGCGCGCTTAGCGCGATGGGTATTAAAGTGTTGATGGACGATTTTGGTACGGGATATTCGTCTATAGACCGACTGAGCCAAATGCCGTTCTCGGCGTTAAAGCTTGATCAGGGTGTGGTGCGTCGCATGACCACGTCTTCGCAGAATCTAAACACCGTGCGTTCGGCGATTGCCATGGCCAGGGAGCTGGGGATGACCTCCATCGCCGAAGGGGTCGAATCAATTGATCAATACAATATTCTGATTGCCACAGGCTGTGAGGAAGCGCAAGGGTTCTATATCAGTAAACCCATTCCGCTTGATCAGTTCATCCAGCTCGTAAAACAGGATCCCTCATTTCCGAGCTCGCAAATAGGCTGTGTGCATCAAGCCATATTTAATGTGTTGCGTTACCGTAAATCGTTACTCGACATTTCTATCTGTTCGGCCTTGGGCAGTGGTAGTGTTGCGCCGTCAATCGCCGATACGCACCTATCGCAATCGGATCATGGTTTTCGCGCTGCCCAATGGTATTACGGTATTGGTCAGTTGTTAAACTATCACGAGTCGTTTCGAGCCGTCGAAGCGCCGTTGACCCGGCTGAACGATATGGGTTCAGCACTGCATCATGATCTGGTTACCAGAAAGCCCTCGCGTATGCCCAGCGATCGATTGCGCGATATCGATTTGTACGCCTCGGCCGTCGTGGTCGAACTTCAGCGCCTCGAAGCTGTGCTGCTGGCTGAGCTGGTTTAACCTGACCACCTTTTTATTTGGAACACGCATGAACGCTGACGATCTCCGTTTTCGAAACGACCTTGAGCAAGCCGAGGCCTTGCGCGAGGAACCTGAGGTCAAGCGTGTTACCGAGTGGCTGGAAAAGCAAGAGGCGGAAGGCACCGCTGGGCTTCGACGCCGGCTTCTGGCCACCTCTGTTCGTTTAAGTCGCAAGATGGCGCCCGATGTATACAAACTCTCAGATGAATGCGTCGAGCGGCTACAGATGGATACACCACTGGAGCTCTACGTCTTTAACTCAGCCCAATTCAACGCCATGTGTTTCAAGCCAGAAGAGGGTCGGGTTTTTGTTATGTTCTCTTCAAGTTTGCTCGAGGGGTTCAGCCGGCAAGAACTGCAGTTCGTTATGGGGCACGAGTTTGGCCATCACATCTACAACCATCACGAAATCCCTATCGGTTATTTGGTGAAGGGGCGGCAGCGTCCGGACCCCAAGCTTGCACTGCGCTTGTTTGGCTGGTCACGCAACGCTGAAATTTCAGCCGATCGTGCGGGTGCCTATTGTGCGAATGACATGCACAGTGTGGCCAGCGCTTTGTTCAAGCTCTCTTCGGGGCTCACAGGCGACTTGGTGAAATTTGATCTGGACGAATTTCTGCTGCAAGTCAGTGATATGGAAAACATCGATGCAGAAGCTGAGCGCGACAGGCCGCAAGGTGACTGGTTTTCAACCCATCCGTTCAGCCCACTTCGCGTCAAGGCGTTGCAGTTGTTTTTTAAATCCAACCTGATGGGTACATCGGGAACATCAGTAGCGGACATGGACGTCGGCGTGCAACGGCTGATGAGTCTGATGGAGCCGAGTTACCTCGATGCCCGAAGCGATGCTGCGATCGCCATGCGCAATTTATTGTTTGCGGGAGGTCTTGTGGTGGCCGATGCGAGTAACGGCATTTCTGAAACCGAGATCGACGTATTCGAGCGCTTTTTCGATAAGGGGGATGTTAGTGACAAGCTGAACGTCAACCGAATCCGGGAAGAATTGCCTCAGCGCATCGAGCGAGCGGTAGAGCAGGCAACCCAGAGCCAGCGCATGCAGGTCATGCGCGACATCTGCGTGATCGCGATGGCCGAAGGCACCGTGACAGCGGCCGAGCGCAATATGCTCAACAGCATTGCCGATGGTCTGGGCATCTCCCGCACCTTCATTTGCCAAACTGTGGAACAAGACTGCGAGTTGGATTAGTCCGCATTCGTTGCAGCAGGCAGCCTCAATGGTGTGATAGTTTGGTGTTTTTTGCACTATTTTAGTGCGTTTTTTGATTCTGAATATAAACACCGTTTCGGACTGTTGCACCCGAATTAGTCGAAAAGTCGGTAGTATTGGCGAAGATTATGGAAAGTATGCACTAACTTGGTGCGACTATCGAAGCGTAATCTTTCTCTTCGCTACCAACGGTCCGTGTTATGGAAGCCATTCAATCCGGCAGTAACGTCTTGTTCGTCCTCATCGGCGCTATTCTTGTTTTGTTCATGCACGCAGGCTTTGCGTTTCTGGAAGTCGGTACGGTGCGTGAGAAAAATCAGGTCAACGCACTGGTAAAAATATTCTGTGATTTTGGTGCCTCCACGATCGCTTACTTCTTTATTGGCTATCAAGTCGCCTACGGGATGGATTTCTTCTCATCGGCCAGCGCCTTGTCGGCGGATAACGGCTATGAGCTGGTGAAGTTTTTCTTCCTGCTGACCTTTGCCGCTGCGATCCCGGCCATTATTTCTGGCGGTATCGCAGAGCGCGCAAAATTCTACCCCCAGCTGATGGCGTCTGCGTTGATCGTGGCGCTGCTCTACCCCTTGTTCGAAGGCATGGTGTGGAACGGTAATTTCGGATTTCAGGAAAAAATCAGCAACATCACTGGCGCTGAATTCCATGATTTCGCAGGCTCAGTGGTTGTTCACGGGATTGGCGGCTGGATCGCTCTCGCTGCGGTCATGACGCTTGGTGCCCGTACCGGGCGCTACAACAAAGACGGATCGATTGCTGCCGCATTTGCCCCGTCGAGTATCCCTTGGCTAGCGTTGGGAGCCTGGATTTTAACCGTCGGTTGGTTCGGTTTTAATGTGATGTCGGCTCAGGAGGTTGAGGGCATCAGTGGTCTTGTGGCAATGAATTCCCTGATGGCAATGGTGGGGGGCTTGATGGCTGCCTTGTTTGTCGGCAAGAACGATCCGGGTTTTGTCCACAATGGTCCACTGGCGGGTTTGGTGGCGGTTTGTGCAGGCTCTGACGTGATGCACCCGATTGGATCCTTAGTGGTTGGCGCGATTGCTGGTGTGCTCTTTGTTTGGGCCTTTACCATGGCGCAGAACCGCTGGAAGATAGATGACGTGCTCGGTGTTTGGCCCTTACACGGGCTTTGCGGTGCTTGGGGCGGAATTGCCTGCGGCATTTTCGGCAGTCAAGCGCTGGGCGGTCTGGGGGGGGTGTCATTCGCTGCCCAATTAATTGGTACCATTGCCGGTATTCTGATCGCGCTGGCAGGGGGGGGGCTGATCTACGCTGGCCTGAAAGCGGTCGTAGGAATCCGACTCACTGAGGAAGAGGAGCATCAGGGCGCTGACCTCAGTATTCACAAAATTTCAGCTACCTCATCACGTTGATGGGCGCTTCACGACTGGGTAAAGGGCACACACTATGAAACGCATAACCGCCATCATTAAACCGTTTAAGTTAGACGCGGTTCGAGAAGAGCTGGGAGCGGCCGGGGTTAATGGCATCACTGTCACCGAGGTCAAGGGTTTCGGGCGTCAGAAAGGGCACACCGAGTTGTACCGCGGCGCCGAGTACGTCATCGACTTCATACCGAAGGTAAAAATCGAGGTGGTGGTCGCTGATGCCATCTTGGATGCTTGCATAGAAGGCATCGTGCGAAGTGCCAACACCGGCAAAATAGGTGATGGCAAGATCTTTGTTGAAAGTATCGAGCGAGCGGTTCGTATCCGAACCGGAGAAGAGGGCGAGAGCGCGCTATAAAGCGACGCTATTACCACGGCCGGCCTGTCAACGCAGACAGACCGGCCTTATTTATCACAGTTTCCTATCAAATTCCCGTGACTTAGGTGTTCTGTTCCCAAGGTGGATGGGGTGAGAACTTGGAGACCATGAAGTCGGTGAACACGCGCACCTTGTTGCTCAGATGACGACGATGCGGATACACCAGCTGAATGGTGGATGAATCAGCGGCGTGATCTTGCAGCAACGGCACGATCAAACCGGCTTTCAAGCTGGGCTGGACCACGTAGGTTGCCAGACGGGCAATACCGATACCTGCTTTAACCGCTTCGTGCAGCGCAGAGGCACTGTTGGTGTGAAAGTTACCTTTCACCCGCAGCACCTTGATGCCGTTGTCGGTGTTGAATTCCCAGTCGTTGAAGTGCTGGATAGAGCTGTGGGTTAAACAGTTCTGCGCCAGCAGATCTTCCGGGGAACGCGGCGTACCGTGCTTGGCCAGATACTCTGGAGCTGCACAGATGATGCGTTTATTCACCGCCAGACGCCGTGCTACCAGCGACTCGTCGGTGAGTCCGTCGCTTAACACAATGGCCACGTCAACGCCTTCACCCACTAAATCAACCTCGCGCTCGGAGAGCTCGAGTTCGACCCGAAGCTCAGGGTAGCTGGCCATGAATTCCGGCATCAGTTTGATCATCTGAATTCGGGCAAACGCCGATACGGTCGTGACTCGCAAGGTACCGGTAACCCGATCGTGCAAGGCCATGACCGCATCCTCGGCCTGCTGAATTTCATCGAGTATGGCGCCACAGCGATCGTGGAAAGCATGACCTTCAGCGGTCAGACTCAGTTTTCGTGTAGTGCGCTGAAACAAACGTGCGCCCAGACGATCCTCTAACCGAGTAATCAACTTACTCACAGCGGATGGCGTCAGGTCTAACTCTCGTGCTGCGGCCGAAAAACTGCCCATGTCGGCAGCCTTCGAAAACACCAGCATTTCGGTGTATTTGTCCATCCGATTAGTGCCTCAGATGCGTGTAAAATGGGTGAGCCGCTTATATTACACTTAACTGAATAACAATTGCTATTCCTTGGATCGCACTATTTCAAGTAATGCGCAGTCGTTCAGGTAAAACGGGCTAATTACGGTGAATTTTGTCGTTGATTCGGTTCGCTAAATCGATCGTACTCGGGGGTAGTGTGGACAGGGTGTACCGACTTTTTGAAAGCCTGATCGATCCGATGGACGCGCCCTTGCAAGACACGCCGCCACCGGGAACCCTCGCCTTCTTTAAGCATTACCTGATGCCAGTCTGGAAGGTGATTCTGTTCGCATTGGTGCTGACCGGTATCGCGACCATCGCTGAACTACTGATGTATCGTTATCTGGGTCAATTGTTGGACTGGATGACCGAAGGCACGCCAAAGCACTTTCTCGCCGAGCACTGGGTGTCTCTGTTGTTGATGCTGGTGGTGACAGCGATCATCCGCCCAGCGGCTTTGCTGGGATCTCGCGCCACCATCAATCTGGCGCTGGCGCCGGGCATTGCCAATCGAACGCGTTTGTTGAACCATCGCTACGTCTTGCGACAGAGCATTGGGTTTTTCCAGAACGACTTCGCCGGTCGTGTTGCACAAAAGGTTCTGCAAACTGGTAATTCCCTTCGTGAAGCGGTCATTAACGTGATCGATGGCGCCTGGATGATGGTGATCTACCTAACCGGTATCGTTTGGATGTTTGTCGACATACACCCGGGGTTGGTCATCCCTATGGCGATATGGTTCGTGTTGTACGCCTCGGTGGTGTACTGGATGGTGCCGCCAGTTAAGGCACGCTCGGCGGCTCTGTCAGAAGCGGTATCGGTGGTGACGGGTCGTATCGTCGACAGCTACACCAACATCCAAGCGGTGAAGTTGTTCGCACACCACGACATGGAAGACGAATTCGCCGCGGCAAGCATTCGAAGACACACCACTGCCTTTCGAACCATGATGCGCTTGATCCTGAACATGACGGTTGCACTAACGGTGCTCAATACCGTGTTGATCGTAACTGTTGCGTCCTTGTCTGTTTGGTACTGGTACAACGACAGCATTACCTTGGGCGAAATAGCCATTGTCAATGGCTTGATATTTCGTTTGAACCACATGTCCGGTTGGATCCTGCGCACCATTACGTCTTTGTTTGAGAACGTGGGGGTGGTACAAAACGGTGTTGAAACCATCTCCAAGCCACAATCGATTGTGGATGCATCAAACGCGGTCGAACTTAACGTCAGTGAGGGCCGCATAGAATTCGATGACGTCTCGTTTGGTTACCGGGAAAGCCAAGCCGATATCAACTTTACAGCGCAGACGATCATCGATCACGATGCCAGGCGCGTTCCAATTGTTATCGAGCATTGTAATTTGACGATTGCTGCCGGGGAACGCGTTGGGTTGGTCGGTGTTTCAGGGTCCGGCAAATCGACGTTGATCAGTTTGCTGATGCGTTTTCATGACACCGAGAAAGGTGAGATTCGTATTGATGGACAACCCATTAGCCGGGTAACTCAGGACAGTTTGCGCCGCCAGATTGGTGTGGTCACTCAGGATACTGCGCTGCTGCATCGGTCGATACGCGACAACATTTTGTACGGCGCAGCTGGGGCCAGTGATGAGAGAGTGATGCAAGCGGCTGAAGCGGCGGCAGCGGCATCGTTCATTCCCGACCTCATAGATAACAAAGGTCGTCGTGGATTGGACGCGCTGGTTGGGGAACGCGGCGTGAAGCTATCGGGTGGGCAACGTCAACGCATTGCAATCGCTCGGGTCCTTTTGAAAAACGCACCAATTCTGGTATTGGATGAGGCGACCTCGGCGTTGGACTCAGACGTGGAAGCGGTGATTCAGCAGAAACTCATCACATTAATGCAAGGCAAAACTGTGTTGGCGGTGGCTCATCGCTTATCGACGATTGCCTCCTTGGATCGACTCGTGGTCATGGACGCGGGCATGATTGTGGAGTCGGGTAAGCACGATGAGCTCATCGCACGAAAAGGGGTTTATTCACGCCTTTGGGCGCGCCAATCCGGTGGTTTTTTGGGGAAAATCCGGTAATATCTGCGAGAAAGTGTGGAACCGGTCACTAGTCACACCATCGAATGGTATATCTGTTGAGCCTCGGCGCCGATAGATTCATAGTAGCGTCGGACAAACGGATCAGGGTTAACCTGGTCCTTCAATATCCATACCTTGGAGCGAGCCCGTTCGGTCATGAAGTTTCTTTTAACCTCAGCCTATCCGACCCACCCATGGCTGACCGCTCTGCTGTCGTATGCCCAAAATGATACCGTGGGCCGTCACGAGTTGTGCGACGATCCTGACGAGGCTGACATCATCGTGTTCGTCGAGAGCGGGCAATTTGACGACTACCTCTATAAAACGTTACTTCAGCATTCTTACGTTCTCAACTACCCGCACAAGACTTTCATGTACAACGAGGCGGACAAACCTTGGTGCACCTTGCCGGGGTTATACACTTCGATGCCCGAGAGTCGTTTCGATGAATCCCGCCAAGTGGCGTTTCCCTTTCTGGTGACACCGAACCGTTTTGTCCCGCAAATCCATCGCTGGCAGATTAAGCGAGATTGGTTATTCTCCTTTGTCGGTGCCACTAGCCACCCAGTGCGCAAACGCGTTGCCGCTTTGCAGAATGTTTGCCAGGGTGTGTGTGATACTTCCGAATTCAGCGTCTGGCACGCCAACGCAGCGGAGCGCTCCTCACAGGGATTGGTGTTTGCCGAATCGATGGCAAAAAGTCACTTCATCCTGTGCCCACGAGGGATAGGCGCGTCATCTTACCGACCGTTTGAAGCCATGCAGGCAGCGCGAGCTCCGGTGATCATCGCCGACGCTTGGGTGCCCCCGCCCCACGTAGACTGGGAGTTCGCCCTGTTCGTGCCTGAAAGCGACGTGGAGGCCATTCCCGATCTTCTGGCCCAGAGTGTAAGCGAAGCGGGAGATCGCGGTCAGGCGGCGCGTAAAGCGTGGGAGTTGGCCTATGCGCCTACCGTTATGTTCGACACGGTTGCCCAGTCTCTGGAATTTTTGCTGCAGGCACCGGCATCCAAGCCGATTCCAGACCCATGGCTGCCAGTGCGTAAGTGGTGGATCAGCACCGAGACGGGCGCTCGTCAGTGGGTGCGCCGTTTGCGAACCTCATAGCATCTTTGTGCAAGCCCGAAGCGCAGTCGCAGGCGATCGCTTGACAAACAGTGCGGTTCGTTGGCTATCGCGCACAGTTATGTTATACCAAGGGTAGGGAGGAAGTCGCGCACACCGATTGTGCGGGCCACATGAGTTGATGAATGCGAAAGTGCTGCGCTTGAATAAAGCGGGAACCCCAATAGCGTGGTTGACTTGGCAGGAAACTGCCACAATTGTTGCCAAAGACCAAGTCTTGTGGAGCTTGGGGGAGACGGTCCGAACCGTCAGGGGTGGATTCAATAAGCAAGGCGATCGATCCTTGTTGGAACTGCCCAGTATCATTGCGTGTGACGGTCGGGTGGAAGACAGCCGTTTCACACCGACCCTAACCAACGATCTGCTGTTTGCACGTGATCAGCACCTGTGTATGTACTGCGGTGAGCAATTCTCGTCGCGGGATTTATCACGCGATCACATCGTGCCCACCTCACGCGGAGGCCACGACGTCTGGACCAACTGCGTGACAGCTTGTCGACGTTGTAACAACCGAAAAGGTAACAGCTTGTTGCAAGAGACCAACTTAGAGTTGCTCGCTATTCCGTTTGCACCGAACCGCTACGAGTTCTTTTATCTATCCAATAAAGACGTGCTGGCCGATCAAATGGAATTTCTCAAACCCCGGTTCTCTCGTCACAGTCAGCGGATGCTGCAGTGAGTGGTTCGTTGGCAAAGCTTATACGATCGGATTCGGATCCGTCCACGCTATGTGCCGGAGCCCGAATTAACCAGATTGGTTAACACCGACGCTACGTAGTCCAGCGCTTTTTGTTGGGCGATATCAACACCCACAAGTTGCAATACAAAGGCTTCGTTCGAGGCGACCAGCGCGGTGTGCGATCGGCCGTCATCCAGCACCGTAGCGACTGTGATCACAGACACGGGCACCGATTCATTCAACCAAACGACCTGTTCGGAAGCGTTACTACCGCTGGTGTACACGAGGTTACTGGCCAACGACTGGCCGAATAGCTCAGCGGTTTGATTGGTTTCAGCGCTCATCAACGTTACTTCAATCGGCGAGGCGTCGACGGCTGATTGATCGTAGTGCTGAAACGCCACCATGCCCTGTATTAATCGGGTGAAGCCATCGATGGCTGCCGCACGGCGGGTGGGGTCTGAGCGCAGGTTGACGCCTTTTAGTGGTGATGTCTCAACCCGAATCCAGGGCTGGGTATTCCATTCGTGACTAATTGTACCGCTGGCTTGCAGCAGTTGTTGGTTAAGGGCTTGCCGGTTCTGGTTCGGGAAACTGGATGGATCCAGAATCTGAATCGGATCGACCGGTGGTGTGCGGAGCGCTGACTCGATGAGTTGCTGTCCGTTAGTTCGCTTAGCCAGAGAGGAAACGAATCGTTCACCTTCGATATAGGAATATTCGAGTACGTTTCGGCTTACCGCCTGCACGGGTTGCGTTAATTGATTGGGCGTAAGCTTTTCGCCAAACATGAATCGGTCCAGAGACCCAAGACCCGCGAGACAACCACTGCGTTGGCAGATGCGGCGAGTCAAGTACTGAGCGTGGCCTTCATAAACCGCCGACTGAGCGAACGAGGCACGAAAATTCAAGTTGCGATTGCGATGAATGCCGTATGCAGAGTCATCGGCTGCGTGCACCAGTTCGTGAATCAGCAGGGCAGTTAATGCGTGCTTTATCGCTTGCGCATCATTACCCACAGATTTGATGTAGCTGCTGAGTAGCGAACTGCTCACCATAACCTGTTCAGTCTCGGTGGAATACAGAGCGGCGTAGGTGCCCGCCTGACCTGCCATGACATTGGTTAAAAAGTGTTTGGCGAAGCTTTTGTCGGTGAACTGACTGTGGGTCAGTCGACCGGTCTCGGCGGCAACTTCGACTTCAATAATCTGGTTCGATACGACAGCGAAATTTACGTTCGAAAGATCGGTACCGGTCTCCCGCTGGACCGAGTCCCTAGCGCGATTGAATAGAGGGGTGAGAGCGGCTTCCCAGTCGGCGCCGCTCATACGTTCAAATGCCTCAACGCTGTCAAAAAAAGTGATTGAGTCGGCGTCGGGTAATACCGGTGCGTTTGATTCCGGGTTGTAGGCACAACTGGCGACAGTAAGCGCCGTAGAGGCGATGACTGCCATCACGTTCGAGCGTGATTGGGGAGAACGTGATGTTGCCGCTGAGTGCATAAATCGTCCGAACCTGACTAGTGATGAGGATCGAGTCTACGGGTGACGATTATAAACCTCGCAGTGACGAGTCACAATTACCGGATTTTGGGGCAAAAACCCCGGCAGCGGTTGGTCTGCCGGCCAGTAAATTCAAACCCAGTTCAAGGTTTTTGATAAGCCCGGATATAGTCAATGCTCATTCTTGCGGGCAGTGGTGTGCTGCCATCGGGCAGACCGGCCCACCAGCCGCCGACCGCTAGATTGACCAGTAGGTACATGTCTTCGTAGGAGACGTTGCCGTTCTCAAAACGATTTCGCTCAACGCCATCGATGTACCAGATGATGCGGCCGGGTTCCCATTGCACGGCGTAGGTGTGGAAACCGGCAGAGTAGTCTGTGCCGCCGGCTTGAAAAGAAGGGGTTGATCTGAGCTGGTTGTTTTCGAAGTAGTGGTAGGTGTGGTACACCACACTCGGGTCCTGGCCTAGCATTTCCACCACATCAATCTCAGGTCGTTTATCGTAATCGGTGTTGTGGAGCAACCAGAACGCAGGCCACAAGCCCCTGCCGCTGGGAAGTTGGGCTCGCATTTCCACATAGCCGTATCGCATCGTGAATTTGTTATGCGTGGTTAAAGCGCCAGATAGGTACTCTTGCTGACGGGCGCTGTCGCGCAACCAATCGGGTGTGCGCGTGGCGGTGATGGTCAGATGCTCGCCATTGAATTCAAATGGACTGTGGCCAAAGTCTGGCTGATTCAGCGTATCGACGTAATACTGACTTTCGTTGTTAATAATGAGGTCTGCCCCCCATCGATAGCTTGAATTCCATTTGGAACTGTCCAGCGAATACCCATTGAAGTCATCGCTGAATACGAGGTTATAGCCTGCCGGTACATTGCTGTTTGCGCTGGAGTTGCCGTCATAGAGTGCCTGATCATTGCTGGTTGTTGCGCCACCTGTGTTGCCGATGACCTCAGCGCTGGTCGAAGAGTGTTGATTCGCGTTATTGAACGATGAAACCGCGTAGCGATAATCGCGAGCCGAGTCCACCTGATCAACAAAGCTCTTGCTGTCTCTGATCGTCGTAAGGTAGCGCCCATCCCGATAGACGTTGAAGCCCGCCGCGTTCTGCGTCTGCGCCCAATCGATTTGCAACGAATTGCTGTTAATGACAGCCACACTCAGCTCTGATGGCACCAAGGGCGCGCCGCCCATATCGGGCGTGACAGCGCCGGTTATCGAGGCGGCTGCCGAGCCGTAAGCTTGTACTGCAGTCGAGTGATTTGAAAAATTTCGCGCCTGATCAACAGCAACAATCTGATACTGGTAAGAGATACCCGGCTGCACGTTTCGATCAATGTAGTTGGTGCCAAAGCCAAAGGCTAAGTAGTCCCCGTCGCGATAGATGTTGTAACCGTGAATGCCTGTATCGTCCCATGCCGGATTCCATGAGACCCGGATGGAGGTGTCGCTCAATGAGCTGGCGACGACGTTTTCTGGGGTGGACGGTGGTTGGGAGTCAGCGTGGGCGTAAGAGGTGATGGCACAGGCCGCAATCAAAAGCGCTGTAGGCGAAAGTTTCATGCAAAAACTCGAATTAGCGTAAACGGGTGGATAACAGTGATGGGACTCACTGAGCTCAGGGAGCGCATACTGACGGAAAGTTGGGGGTGTGGGGAAGTTGAAGTTTTTACCGTACTGCAAGGTAATTTGACCGTTTTTGGGAAATCCGCGAGTGAACGGCGCCTGAGCCATACTGAAGGTTGGCTGAGGCCTGCCAGACACCTCAATTCCTGCTGCTTGGTAAGGATTGGTTGCACCCAATTCCCCGATATCGCATGCGGGAAAGTGCCTAGACGAGCCCGGCTAGCGGTTTAGCTCGACACGGCGAGGCGTAGGAACGGAGACAGCAGGGCGTACAGTAGAAACAGGCAGAACAGCACAATGCCCATGGTGGCTAAGGGGCGTTTGACGAACTGGTCGTACCAAAGTGGGGCTGTACCCCGAGCAGTATCGGCTTCGTGTTCGGAGCGGCGTTCGTCGGCGCGTGTCTGTTGGTAATCGTCGATGAGCTTACGGGCTTGTTGCACGTCCTCATCCGGGACCCAAATTCCCGGCATGGCGATGCCCCAATTGCCAGCGGTGGTTTCATAGAATTCGATGCGGTGGGTCGCCAATACAGCGCGAACCGCCTCGGCCTCGTCATCAGGTACGTAGCGCAGTTTAAAAACGAGAGTCGACATGTTCGCTAGTATAGCGACTTAGCCAGGTTGAATAGCGGGATCTGAGTTCGGCAATCTCGGCGGTTCGGCCACGTTTCATTGCCCCGGCGGAATACACCTGAAATTTCTCCCCCAAGGTCTTGATGGCCTTATCCTTATCGGAATCATCCAACACACCGGCTGAGAGAATCTTGTCCAGAGCAATCAGACGAAACCGGTCCATGGCCATGAATCTGCGCGAGAGCTGATCCTGATGACCGCCGTGCTTGATGACCAGGGGCGCGTCGCAATAGGCCACCGCTTCGCGGGCGGTCAGGCGCAACCAGAAATCGTAATCTTCACAGGCCGGTAGTGTTTCATCGAAGTAACCGATGTCGCTAAACACATCGCGGTGAATCATCGCAGCCGAAGGCGATATAGCGCACAGCGGCAGGCAGTGTTGAAAAATTCGTCCACCGCGCTTGGCGTGACGTTCGCGCTGATTGACTCGTTGTCCGTTGCGGATCCAGTGCTCGTCGCTGTGACAGAGCCGCAGCTGTGGTTCCCTTTCCAGCTCGCGCAGTTGCGCCTCGAGTTTTCCGGGGTACCACGCATCGTCTGAATCCAGCAGAGCGATCCAGTCGCCACTGGACGATTCGATACCCCGGTTTCGTGCGTGTGAAACACCGTGGTTGGATTGGCGGTAAGTTTTGACCTTCGGATACTGGTTTTTTAACAGATCCCCAGTCGCATCGGTAGACCCATCATCGATGACGATGATCTCTTCCGGTTGTACGCTTTGTGCAATAACCGAGTCTAGCGCCCGTGCCAGCGTGTGGCAGCGATTGTGGGTCGGTATGACAACACTGATAGAAGGTTGCTCAGGCATCCCGCCACTGTATATCAGTGACACTTACCGAGGTACCTCATCGCCAACGATCGCCAGTAACTGGTGCGGGGTGCAAACAGCGGTGTCTAGTTTTGCAAGCAACACCCCATTCATGCGCGCATCGACGGTGAGCGGTTCTGCAAAGGGTCGGTGTGGATCAATAATGCCAACGATAGGGTTACCCAGATGGACCGCGCAGCCGATGTCCACATACCAATGCACCAAACCGCTGATAGGAGCCGGGACGCGGCACTGATGCTTGCAGACTTCAAGAATACGGGTGGAATTCAGTTCGAACCGTACGTCTTTAAGTACGCCAATGTGCAGCAACGCATTGCGAACCGCTGACACACACCTCACGTGCGACAGCTTGTCGGTACGGTTGTAATGCCCGAAATCAAAACGCACAAAGGTAGTATCCAACTGTTCGGCAATAGCGGCCAGAGAGCCTGCCAGTGGCGCATCGAATCGACGCACACTGTCCGATGCCCCGCTGGCGAACATGATCTCTTCAGCAAGAGCGTTGCGCTCGGCGTCTTCTCCAAGCCAAACGGAGGCGTGTGGGATGGTTTCCACAAACGGCGCGCCGCTGCCAATTTCAATGATGACATCGGCCTTACTGAGCACATCGTCTGCAAAACTGTGTTTAAGGTATTCGTAATGATCACTGACTAGAGGCTCTGCTGAGGTGGCCGGCAACAACGAAGGGCAAACCACCAAGGTGCCAACAACTTGCTCAAGCCCGATTTCTGCCACCAGGGCTTGCAGCACGGTTGTGCCAGTGACGTCACCGGGCTGCGTGCCCGAGAGCACGCACACAAACGGCCCATCGCCAGTACGCAGCACACACAGCGGCGTCTGATGAATGGCCATAGGGTTGAGCGGATTTGCCAAGGGAGCGGTGTAGTGACCCACCTGACGTCCGTTGGTTGCGACATCCACGTTGAGTGCAGGTCCGGAATCCAGTGTTGTCATGAATGATCTCTAGAGGGCAACGTCAAGTGCATCGACTGATAGAATGCAAAAGATGTGCTACGACCGAACGAACCGATGACTCAGCAGCAAATCGCCATCAGTGTTGTGCTGGTGGTCACGATGGTGTTGTTTGGCTGGGGCCGCTGGCGCTACGATCTAGTGGCTATGTTTGCCTTGGTGTCTTGCGTCTTATTGAGGCTGATTGACCCTGCCGATGCCTTCACCGGATTCGGCCATCCGGCGGTTATTACCGTGGCGGCAGTGCTGATCATCAGTGCTGCGCTTAAGAATGCGGGGGTGGTGGATGAGATCGCTAGCCGTCTGAGTGGACTGACGAAAACCCCGATTATGCACATCGCAGCCTTAACCAGTGTCATTACAGTGGCGTCAGCGTTTATGAATAACGTCGGTGCCTTGGCATTGCTGCTGCCGATTGCTTTGTCCACGTCGGCTGAGCGCGACCGCTCGCCTGCGCTGATCTTGATGCCGTTGGCGTTTGGCAGTTTGCTCGGCGGCATGATGACCTTGATCGGTACACCACCCAATATCATCATTGCCAACATTCGGGCCAGTGAAGCCGGTGAGCCTTTTGGTATGTTTGCTTTCTCTCCAGTAGGTCTACCGATTGCGATTATCGGCGGTGCATTTATCACGTTCATCGGTTGGCGCTTGATTCCCAAAGCGCGAATGGAGAGTAATAACGCCAGCAGTTTGTTCGAGGTGGGTAACTACCTGACCGAAGCCAAAGTGCTGGAAGACTCCCCCATTGCCAACCAGACACTTGGCGAGATAGACGGCCTACAAGACAGTAATGTGGAAGTGATTGGAATTGCCGGTCGGCGACATTTTGCCCGTACCGTATCGGCAAACTACACGATTAAAATCGGTGATGTACTTATCCTGCAATCAGACCCCAATGAGTTAAAAGGGTTTTTGGATGAGTTCAATCTGGAACTGCAAACCACCGCAACGCCTGCATTCAACACGCCGACACCGGAAAACGATGTAATGACCGAAGGGGTGGTGAAAACTGATTCTCCGTTAATCGGTCGAGGGGTTGAATTCATTCGTCGCCGCACGGCTCGCTCGGTGGCTTTGGTAGGGATAGCACGAAATGGTGAATCGGTGTTGAGGCGCTTACGGCAGCAGACGTTTAAGCCTGGCGACGTGTTGCTACTGAATGGCGATGTCGAGTCCATCGATCAGCATATGGTGGACATGGGGTTATGGCCATTGGCTAGCCGGCCAATCGATTTACATCGCAGCCGGCGCGTGCTGCTTGCCGGGGCTATTTTTGCCATCGCTATCGCCATCGGTATCGCCGGCATTACCTCGTTACCCATAGCGTTTTTGATAGCAGTCGGCGCCTACGTGGGCACCGGGATATTAACGCCACGGCAAATTTACGATGATATCGATTGGCCTGTC
The DNA here is from genome assembly GCA_937951695.1 of uncultured Granulosicoccaceae bacterium. GTDB lineage: Bacteria > Pseudomonadota > Gammaproteobacteria > Granulosicoccales > Granulosicoccaceae > Granulosicoccus. The sequence continues at coordinate 20,137 of CALFBL010000274.1, forward strand.
ATTGTGTTATTGGCGGCGATGATTCCCGTGGGCAATGCGCTAACGACCACTGGCACCACATCGCTGGTGGCGAACGCATTGGTGACGCTGACCGATGGCTTTACAATTTACTGGATTATCACCCTGTTGCTGGTGGTGACCATGTTGCTCTCGGACGTCATCAATAACGCAGCAACGGCCCTTGTTATGGCCCCTTTGAGCATCGCCATGGCAAATTCACTGGGCGTTAACAGTGACCCATTTCTAATGGCAGTGGCGGTGGGTGCATCTTGTGCTTTTCTGACGCCTATCGGTCATCAGTGCAACACGCTGGTGATGGGGCCGGGGGGGTATAAATTCAGTGATTATTGGCGTATGGGTTTGCCTCTGGAAATCATTATCGTGATTATCAGTGTGCCTTTGATCCTTTGGTTCTGGCCACTGTAAGTGCGCATCGGTATTAGCAGCTTGTAATCGCATAACTTAAGCGCAAAAAAAAGAGTGAGGACTCACCTCACTCTTTTTGGGTCTGCAATATGTGGTAGCACAGCGTTTTGCGCTACGACAAGCGTTTACACTGGCGAGCGAAACGCTTCGTTTTCGCGTCCTTCCACAAACGGCTTGAGGTAGATTTCAACGCGTCGGTTTTGTGTGCGTCCAGCGCTAGTGGAGTTATCGCCCACAGGCATCGATTCACCTCTTCCACCCAATCGCATGCGGTTTCTGTCTACACCACCTGAGGACAAGAACATGCCAACGCTGTTGGCACGGGTTTCAGACAATTTTTGGTTGTAGCTGGCAGACCCGGTGCTATCGGTATGACCGATGACGTGGACGGCGGTCTGGCCGTACTCTGAGATAACACCTGAGACCTTCTCCAAACTGTTCTTAAACCGAGGTTTGACTGATGAACTGTTCACGTCAAACGTCGATTCTGCATCCAATTCCAGTTTCAATGTTTCTTCGTCAATACGAACCAAGCGTATGTCGTTATTCTCTCGTTCAACCGCGAGCTCTTGTTCGAGCTGGCGTTGTTGTTTGTCCATGTAGTTTCCGACCACAGCACCTGCTAGAGCGCCAACGGCGGCCCCGGCGTAGCGTCCGTTTTTGTCGTTTATCTGATGGCCGATCACAGCGCCCGAGAGACCACCGATCGCAGCACCGATTTTGGCCCGTTTGTTTGGATCGTTGGCTGCACAGCCGGTGGCCAGTGTCATGGATGCGGCAAGAGCCGCGATTTTTAGGTGTCGCATAGCGCCCCTTGAAAAGTTTTGTCTTGTGGCAAGAACCGGTCGACGGTAAACGCTGTCCGGTCACTGGAGACTTCGTAAAGAATGTGTCGGCGTAATCTCGACAAGCTCAACCGAGCCGATGTGATGGAGCACGCAAGCTTTGCATTACTTCAGCGACGGCTTGCGTCAATGGCCAAATTTTGTGAGGATGTTCCTCTGTACATGTGATCTACGTCCACAGGGGGTAGCACCCCACACGCTTGTGCACTGACTTCGGGAATACCATGAACGACACTGCAGACGAACGCATCAGCTGGAACGATTTCGAGAAGGTTGACCTTCGCGTGGGAACCGTGTTGAGTGTGGAGGAATTTCCACAAGCCAGAAACCCCGCTTATAAGCTCACCATTGATTTCGGAGACGGCATTGGCATCCGTAAATCAAGTGCCCAAATCACCGTGCACTATCTGCCCGATACCTTGGTCGGGCGACAGGTGGTGGCGGTGGTGAATTTTCCAAAAAAACAGATCGGACCCTTTATGTCCGAATGCTTGGTCACAGGTTTTGCCGATGAGAACGGCGCGATCGTGTTAACTGGAGTGGAACGCGCCGTGCCCAACGGGTCCAAGCTCATGTAGCTATTTACTCATGTAGCTATTTAAATGTGTAACGCCCTCGGTGCCATCGCCTCATTGACGTTGAATTTCACTGACACAGAACCTGGTGTGGCGAGTTGGGTTCTGCGGCGCCGTTATGAACCAGCAGTGTTTGCCGGCCTTGGCAAGACGCGTTCGACGCATCGGTTTGTGGGCCATCCACGGTGGTATTGACCGACAGCACACCCGCGTCAGTGATCTCGGATACCAATGCTGAGGTAATGGCCTCGCTTTCGGTGGCGGGATCGATGTAGTTGCTCAATGAGTCCAGCTGCGCAATGGATTCCCATTCTCTGCCATCATCGTATAAGACATGAGTGATGTCGCGTGGTTGGTCAGCGCCTTCGTCGAGTATGAAGTATTGCAGGGCAAGGGTGCTTTCAGCCAGATTCAGTGGGTTACTGGCAACGGCTTTCACCCCCGACACCCGAAATGGGGGGGTGGCGTTCAAGCCTGAGTTGATGAGTTTTTTCAGCTCTTGATCGAGGATGGCGCGATGGCGCTCGCTAAGCTTGTCGATGCCATCGGTATCCAGCCATTCCGTGCACTCAAAGCCCCACTCACTTTCATATTTGGCACGAAGTTCATAAATTTTTGCCGAACAAAACATTGTCTCATTGTTGGCATACCACATAACCCGACGGGACTGATCTTGATAGGTCACCGCTACCTCACACAAATGTTCCTGGCCGGGCAGTTCTAACCGAATGAAACGGCTTTCGCCGGGCACTGAGCATTCAAACTCTTGCGCATCGGCTGTGTGGCCGGTGGTGATGGTTGCGAATACCGCGCACGCGCACAGTGTGTTCTTGAGAAGTGCAGGGGCGCTGGGTCGGTGGTCTCGATGCTGTGAAAGTGACATCAATGCGCTCTGGCGTATGGAGTAAATGAACTCCTAGGTATAGCAGATTCGCTAGCATGGCGCCACGTAACCGATCACGGCAGCAGGATGATCTTGGGAGGCGCGATCCCTTGATCGATGTCGCGAAACGATTGGGGCCCAACCGACAGTGGACGACATTCCAGCCAAGGATAATCCCCCAAGGCTTGGCGGTCGAGTAAGTCCAGCGCAGCGGTGCAATCCTGGTCGTTGTAGGTGTAGTTACCAAGCACGGTAATTTCTTGTAAAGTGATTCGACGAACATCGAGACCGGGCTCATTATCTTGTAAACCGATGTGAGAGATAACCCCACCTTGTCGCACCAACTGGCTGGCGGTCTGGCGGGTGATTCCACTGCCTACAGCATCAAACACCACGTGCATCCGACCCTCGCCCGGGCTCGATGAACGCGGGTCGTAGCAATTGGCAAAATTCATACTGCGCAGTAGCTCAAGTCGCGTGGTGGAGGTTTCGGCGATGTGCAGCTCACGCACGCCTTTCTGATGTAACACCAGAGCGGCTAGCAGTCCGATCGCCCCACCTCCCAGAATGGCCACATTGGCTTCCGAGATGGGACGTGTCAGCACGCGTTCTACCAGACGAACTGCGTGCAGCGAGACGGCCAAGGGTTCCATTAATGCTGCGTGTTCGAACGACAAGGTATCGGGTATCGGGATGAGGTTACGGTCAGGGGCCACAGCGTATTCGGCATAACCACCGGCGCGAAGCAGTCCGAGTAAATCGCGTTGCTGACAAAGATTGGGGTTGCCGGCGCGACAATCATCGCAGCTCATGCAAGTGACCATTGGGTTTATCGCTACTCGCTGGCTTTGCAGGGGTCCTGTCTCGACAACACCTGCGAGTTCGTGCCCCAAAATCATCGGTGGTACACGCCGTGCATCATGGCCATGCCATGCGTGCATGTCTGAACCGCAAATGCCCGCAGAAATGATCTTGACCAACGACTCCCCGTGAGCGGCTTCAGGCTTTGGCTCGTCACGGAATTCTAGGTGTTCCGTGCCGGTGTAAACAAGTGCTTTCATACGACGTTCTACAGTGCGGTGAACCCGCCATCAACATACAGGATCTGACCGGTAATGTAGTCCGAGGCGTGTGAGGCAAAAAACACAGTGACCCCTTCCAGGTCCTGCATGTCACCGTTACGCTTGATCGCGGTGCGTTGCGCCAGAGCGTCGCTGTGTTCAGGGTTGGCAAATACCGGGGCGGTCAGTTCGGTTGGAAAGAATCCAGGCGCAATGGCATTACAACTGATACCGTGCCGCGACCAGCTTTCCGCCATGGCCCGAGTCATCTGCGCGATGCCGCCTTTGGAGGCGCCGTAAGCCAATCCATTGGCAAACGCCTGTCGACTTTGCAGCGAGGCCACATTGATGATCTTGCCCCAGCCTTGCTGCTGCATATGTGGGATGAACTCACGTGCGAGGAAAAACGGTACCGCCAGATTCAAGTTCAGCGTGCTATCCCAACTCTCATAGGTGATGTCACCCGCTGCTTGACGATGATTGATACCGGCCGTGTTGCACAAGATATCGATACCGCCAGAAAACGAGGTACAGGCTGCTGCCAGTGCTTGCAAAGTGTCCCTATCGGTTAGATCCCAAGACACCACATGGGTGTGTGCTGTGGCTCCTGTGGCGACACCTCGTTCATTGATAAGGCGAACCGTTTCCTGCAAAGCCTCTTGACGCCGTCCAATCAGCACAATCGATGCGCCAGCTCCCGCCAGTGCGATACATTGTTGTCGGCCAATCCCCGAAGAGGCACCGGTGACAACAGCCGTTTTTCCGTTTAAAGAAAACACCGCCGATTAAGCTCCCGACAGCATGGCCATGATCTCTGGCATACCCTCTATTAGCATATCGATGGCAACGTAGAAAATCAGCAAAAGCCCAATCCAGGCGATCCAAGGGTAACGTTGCAGTAGTTTTGAAATGAACGTTGCGGCGAATATCATCAACGCAACAGACAGTACAAGACCAAAGACCAGCAACAGTGGGTATTCTCTGGAGACACTGGCAATCGCCAACACATTGTCGACCGACATGGACAAATCGGCGATGACGATTTGAATGATGGCCGGGCGCATACTGGTGAATTGCTCGGCCTGTTGATCTTCGTGATCGTCGTTGTTGGCATTTTTATGCGCCTCCCACAACTCTGTGCCAAGTTTCCAAACTACCCATAGCAGCAGTAGGGCACCCGCAACTTTTAGCCCCGGCACGCGGATCAGCTCTACGGCGATTAGTGAGAAGCCAATGCGCATTACAACTGCAGCGGCGATTCCCCAGAAAATAACCTGCTTGCGCATCGCAGCGGGAACGCGCGAGGCCACCATACCAACAATAATTGCGTTATCGCCGGCTAAAACCAGATCAATAAACAGGATCTGTACGAAAACATTTAAGGCATCAAGAGAGGCATAACTGCCAAGGTTTGAGAATAGATCCATCAGTGGTGTACGTCATTTGGGGTAAGGGGAGGATGCAAGGCGCCCGCACCACCTTGCGGCAGTGCGGGCCAACAGTGGTAATTGCCGACTAACGATTGGCGTCAATGTAGGTCGGTAGCCACAGTGCAATGGACGGAAATACGATGATGAGAATCAATCCCAGCAGCTGTATGACCATGAACTGCATCATACCAATGTAGATGTCTTTCAAATCCCATTCAGGCACAACACCTTTTAGGAAGTAGGCCGACAGTGCCACCGGCGGAGATAGCCAGGCCGTTTGCAGATTAACCGCCACCAGTATTCCGAACCAGGTCAGCCGCATGTTCATGTCTTCCAGAGCGCCGGTGAATTCCAATGATTTAACCAGTGGTAGCAAAATGGGTACGATGATCAACACGATCGGTACCCACTCCAGTGGCCAACCCAACAAAAAGATCAACGCCATGATGATCAGCAGCGAGGCGTAGGGTGGCAGATCCATATCGAGCAAAAATTCAGTCATCATGCCCGGCGTGCCGAGCTTGGAGAATACCGCACCGAAGAAGTTGGAAGCGGCCACCAGGAACAGAATCAGAACCGAGATTTCCAGCGTTTTGATAACCGCGTTGTTCAATCCTTTGAAGCTGAACTTACCGTACAACAGCGTAAGCAGAAACGAGCCAAAGGCCCCGACCGCAGCGCCTTCTGTCGGCGTTGCCCAACCGGCCAGAATACTGCCTAGAGCGAAGCCCACCAGAATCGCTGGAGGCAGCAGACCCAAAGCAAATTCGCGAACGATAATCCAGTAGGAGGAGGCCCGAAATTCTTCTGGCAAGGCAGGCCCAAGACTTGGGTTGATCTGGCAGCGAATCAATGCATAAGCCACATACAAAGAGGCCATCAAAATGCCCGGGATAATGGCTGCAGCAAACAAATCGATCACCGGCACTTCCAGAATAGGGCCCATGACAACCAGCATGATGCTCGGCGGTATTAATATGCCGAGGGTTCCTCCGGCGGTTATAGCGCCAGCCGACAAACGCACATCATAACCGGAGCGGTTCATGGTTTTGGCAGCCATGATGCCCAGAATGGTGACTGACGCACCAACGATCCCTGTGGCGGCTGCAAAGATCGTAGAGACGAATAGCACCGCGATATAGAGTGAGCCTTTAACGCGAGAGAGCATCAACTGAACGGCTGTGAACAGCCGCTCCATCAAGCCCGCCTGTTCCATCAGGATGCCCATGAAAATAAACAGCGGCACAGCAGAGAGCGTGTGCTCCATCATGACACTCGATATCTGTAAGGTCTCCAGATACGAGGTGAAGTCCATATTTCTGAACGAGAAATGATCGTCGGTCAGACCCCAGAAACCAAATACAGTGCCTAGAAAAATCAACGTGAATGAAATAGGAAAGCCAACAAATATGGCAAACAACATGGCCCCGAGCATCACGAGGCCGATCATTTCCGAACTCATACTGGCCACCTCCCACGAGTCATGGCATACCAGCTTTTCAAGGTTTCAGACACGCCCTGAAGAATCAGTAGAAACACGCCAATCGGAATCGCCGAGCGAACTGGCCACAGCAATGGCATGAACGCGGTGTCCATGGCTCTCTCATTTTTATCGAACGCGCCGAAGGCATACTCAAAGCCGTTGTAAAGCAGGAATGCCATGCCAGGGAAGTAGAGGATGCAATACAGAAAGAAATCCACAGTGCCTTGAGATCGATCAGACCAGTTCCGATACAGAAAGTCGGCGCGTATGTGAATGCCTTTCGACAAGCCGTAGCCTGCGCCAAGCATGAACATTGCACCGTAGATCATTCGGGTAAGGTCGTAGGCCCAGATAGTTGGGGCGAACTTGACCAAAGGTTCGGTTTCGACGCCGGTGAAAATAGCGACAAGTTTTCGTTTTAGTTCGGGCAGATACAACGACGGATCCAGACCCAGATTTCGGGTCACAACTTCATACACTACGATCAAGCACAGTGGCACCAAAAGCCAGGCAACAGAGCGCCCCACCCACTCATTCAGGGTATCGATGACACCGATAATGGTTCGATGTTTCGGGTTCATGTCATCGGGTAATTCGCCAGGACTTGCTGATCGTCTTTCAGCGATCAGTTCATCGGCAATCTCCAATTCGCCCGGGTTGATTTCTTCAGCCATTGCTTCTCGTAAGTCTGGTATCTGTTTGGGGAGCGTGTATTGAGTGTGTGTGGTTGGCGAGCAAAAAAGAGGCCCCGCCACGGAGTGGACGGGGCCTCGCTATCGCACTGCCCTTGGTTACAAGAGCAAGGTTTATTTCTTTAAGGAGTTTGCAAACGCAGCACCAAGTGACGCATTCGACGCTTGCGCGCCGGCCCAGAAAGGAACAGCGATTTCAGCAAATTCGCGCATGGATCCCCACACTTCCGCAAAGAACTCATTGTCTTCTGCGTTGGTCACCAGAGTGGCGTTAGCCGCTGCCATATACTCGGAAAAGTAGTCTGCAGGAGTGTCGTGCAGTTGAACTTCCCAGTTATCTGTTAAGTCTTTCAGAGCTTTGCCGTTTTCATAGATACGGTAGCTGATCGCTTTGGACAAAGACGCATTGGCTGCCACTTGCATGGCTGTTTGCTCGACGGGAGTGAGCTTTGCCCAAACGTCACCGTTAATGTACATATCAGCGTTTACCACCACCTGGTGCAAGCCTTGGAGGTAGTAGTGCTTTAGTACTTTCTGGAAACCGAACACGCTATCTGGCTTCGGGCAACACCATTCAGCAGCGTCGATGGTGCCTTTTTCCAGCGCAGGCAAAATATCACCACCGCCCATAGCAACAGCGGATACACCGATGTCGTTATAGGTTTGGCCAGGAATGCCTGGAGGTGCACGAAAACGCAGCTTGCGGAAGTCGTCCATGCTATTGATGGGTTCTGAGAACCAACCCAAGGCTTCAGGGCCAACCGGTTGCAGCATCAGGCCTTTAACGTTCACGCCCATTTCATCCCACAAACGGTCGTACAGTTCTTTGCCGCCGGCGTATTGAAACCAAGACAGAAACGCAATGTTGTCAATGCCAAGACCGGCGCCGGCTACAGGGGAGCCAAACAACATTGCTGCAGGGTGCTTACCGGACCAGTAGTGTGTCCAGGCAAAACCGCCATCGATAAGGCCTTTGTCCACGGCGTCGAGTACGTCAGCGCTGGGAACCACAGCGTTGTTAGGCAAGACCTCTATCGTGACTTCACCTTCGGTCAAGTCTGAGACGGTTTGAGCAAAATCGCGCAACATAACGATTTCATCGGCTGCATCCGGAACCACGGTCTGGATCTGAATATTGGTGGCTGCATTTGCCTCAACAGCTGTCAGCATGCTCAGGCCAACCGTTGAGGCTGCGAGAGTTTTGAACGTACCGCGCATGGTATTTCCTCCAGTAGAGATTGTTTTTGTATAAAGAGATCTGGACATCCGCTAATGGATGAACAGCATCATCACTACCATGACATTGAATTAGCTATTCCGCACCTAAAATATCAGGTTTGTGCTCTATTCAAAATGCAGCAGTAATGAGATACAGAGTCTCATTATAGCTGCCTTGTGTCAAACACAAAGGTAAGAGGAAGGGGGGGATTTAAGCTGTGGAGGAATTAAATATCGAATTTGGGTGCTAATTGCCTTTCAAATGGAGGGTAATCGCCGCGAACAGTGGATGCCGTCGACAAAAATAGTGAAGTCGGCACCCACTGCCGTGGTGGTTAAAAAGGGCGCAGCGGGCGATCACGCCGTACGCATGAAGCCCAGATTGCGTTGACTGAAGTTGTTCAGCGTGGGTAGAGTTTGATTGAGTTCCGACTCAGACAGTCCCATCCAGTCGAGCAAGGTGCTCGCGTATTGGGTAGCACTCAAGGTCGGTAACACCCGGCCATTGCTGACTGAGTCGGGCCCATTGACGGCCAGCCGGGGCAGTGAGCCGTAAATATCACCACCCTTGACAGCTCCGCCCATTACCATCAGATGGTTACCCCAGCCATGATCGGTGCCATCACCGTTGCTGCTCAGTGATCGGCCAAAATCCGAGGCGGCAAACGTGGTGACGTTGTTTTCCTGTCCCATGGATTCCATCGCGGTCTGGAAATATTGCATGGCTACGGAGAGCTCGGCAAACAGTTCTGGCATCTCTTTGTTCTGATTGTCGTGAACATCAAACCCACGCATATTGACAAAGAAAATTTGGCGTCGCATACCGAGCTGTTCGCGAGCAGCGATTAACTGCGCCACCATATTCAGTCGTTGAGCGAGGCTATTGTCTTCACTGGGTGCGATGCTGATGCCTTCGTTCTGCGCGAGGACTGCGCCCAGTTCTGAGGTCACCTGCATAGCGCGTTGTTGAATGGAGGCGTACTCTTTCACAAATTCGTGTTTTTGTGATAAACCTTGCACGTGCGTGAATGCCTCCAAGCGAGCCTGCTGCCAGTGCGCTCCGCTTGACATGCCTGAGTACTGTAATAAGCCGGTCTCTTTCATACTGTAAGGACGTGAGGAAAAACCGGTCTGCCAATGGTTACTGCCATCGAGCGTAATTGACGTCAGGTGCTGACGATTCTGGTGTTGTGCGAGGAAGCCTGCGGCACGAGCGCCCCAGCCTTCAGTGCCTCGATCGCGACCTTGCAGTTGCTGCCATTGCATTTCCTGATCGGCGTGGGAGAAGAGTTGCGCCGGCAATGATACATCCTTGTTGTTGTATTGTTCGACCGTGGTGGGTTGAATCAAATTACCCACGTTGCTGATCATGGCGAGTTTTTGTTCAGCAAATAATTGCTGCAACGGTGCCGCCGATGGGTGCAAACCCATGTTTGACGCGTTTGGCGTTGTCGCCGAGATGTTTAACAAGTCACCTCGTGGCACTGCCAATGCCCTGCGAGCCTGGGCGTACTCTTTGTATGCTGCGTTGTCGGTTGGCACCATTAGACTAAAACCGTCGCTCCCGCCTTGCAGGAACAGGCACACAAGAGCGCGATAATCTGATCCTGCACCCGGATCATTCGCTGCATGGGCTAACGACCAAAAAGGATTGCTACCGAGTGCGAGACCCGCACCTGCAATGGTTTTCGCCCCAAGCGATAAGAACCGTCTTCTGTTTTGGTTTTTCATGAGTGTCGTCTTTTTTTTATATGTTTATTTGACGAAAAATTGAATCTGAATTTAGTGCTGTATGGCTGCTTCTGGTGAAGACGCAATAAGGAAAATCGCGTTAACCACTTTGTTTGAGTCTCGAGTGGTGTTGGCAATCAGCGTTAAGGTTGCCTTGCGTAATCCTTGCGACATACTGCCACCGAGTAACATTCGGTCTAGATGATCGACCAGTTTTTCTGCATCCTGTACCAGCTGCATCTCGTGATCAATATTGATGGCGATTGCTTTGGAGTTTTGATCCGCGGTGAAATTATTCGCCCACAACGTATTGGCCAATAATCGATTTGTCAGGGTAATGATTCCTGATTCGTCAATAATTTGCAGTTCCGGTGTTTTTAAATCCTGCATATTCAATGTTCCGGGCTGGCGATAATCTGGACGATAGAAATTAAAGACGGTGGGAGAATTTAGTGGTGATTGTTGAATTTCTTTGTGTACCCAGCCGTAGTTGAAATTGTCAGGAATTCTCTCAGGCTGAAACGCTCGCCAAACACCGCTTACCCGGAGCAGCGGTTCTTTTACTTTGCCGAACGTTGTCGGGTACAACTCGCTTCCCAAACGAGCTTCTTTGTGCATCAAAATCGCTTTTACCGTGCTGCCAAGATTGCCGCGTTCACCGTTGATGTTGCTGTCAAACACAGCGGCTACATCGCGCACGTAACCGGGTGTTGGATTACTGGTCACTAAACGCTGGATCAACTGTTTGACAATAAACGGAGCTACGTTAGGGTGGTTGAACACACTGTCCAGCGCCATCTCTAAATCTTGTTCGGGTGTCTGGTTTGCTGGCAGTACCAGTCCGTTAAGTAGCACCTTCTCATTGCTGTCATGATATTCAGGGAATGATGTCATTGGCGAGATATAGTCTTTGGTTGATGGCCAGCGGAAATCATCGGCGTTAGCGTAGTGCCAGCCTGTGAAAACCCGTGCGTAGTTTTCCACGGTGTCCTGATCGTAAGTGGGCAGCGCTACCCCGTCAGCATCGTATTTGATTGTGCCATCAGGATTCAGCTGATCCAATCCGATTGTGAACAGCTGCAGCAGCTCACGAGCGTAATTTTCGTCGGCGTGCACGTTGTTTTCAGGCTCCGGTTTCCGGTTGCCTTTCATGCTGAGGTATTCGCCCATGATGGGGTTCAGCGTGACTTCTTCTAGCAAATCGCGGTAGTTGCCAAACGCGTTTCTTATCAGGATGTCGTAGTAGTTAGCCAGACCATACTGTTCTTCGCTGAAACTGCTCTGAGCCGATACAACCAACAACTGGCTTAACGCAAACGCAACACGATGGCGCAGTTGGTCGGGTGCGTAAATGCCTTGGCGCCACCAGACGTTCACATACTCGTTCCATTGGCTTGTGTTGGCTTTGTCGAGGCCTTGGCTCAGGTAAGTGGCTGGCAGTTGCATCTGAGCATCTATCCAGTCTTCTGCCGTTGTACCTTTCAACGCGTTCATATCAACCAGCGTCGGGCCGTAGGTGGTTTGAGTCAATAGGCGGTGAACTTGTGTATCCGACATGGGTCTGGCTTCTGCTGCATTCGCCACCTCACTGCTTGGCAGTGCAGCAAAGACCGCTGGAGTTGCACCTATTGTCGAGTCTGTGCCAGAACCACCGCCGCAAGCGATCAAAACTGTGGTAGCTAGCAGCAGGGTTATTGTTTTTCTTATCATGACCTGCATCACTAGAACTGTCAGTACGCTTTAACGGACCTTCAATGGAAAAGTGGAGTGGTCAAACTGAAAGGCTGTGATATAGCCTGTATCGTTAGGTCACAATGTGACTTAGGTGACGATCAAAGCGTCGATTTGTTCAAGTATTGCTTGCGGGTTCCCATAATCGATGCCGATGGGATGAACCAATTGCTCTGGAGTTGTCAGGAATAGGCTGGGAAACCCCTGTGCACCAATTCTCGCAGCAAAAGCGCGTTCAGCGTTGTGCTCCTCATGCACTGACTCACTGTTTAAGGCGGCGCTAAATGTCGTTCTTTCACAACCGACCGTCTCGGCTATATCCGCTAGAATCTTGTGATCAGAAGGATTTTTTGCCTGTAAGTAATACGCGGCTTGTATCGCATGAATCATTGGTGCTTCAAACGATTCGTTTTGCCGGCGAGCGGCGATCACTGCACGGCAGGCGGGCCAAGTGGATCGGCGCGGTGTGTTTTGCGTCCAGAAGTTGTGATTAAATTCTGTGCCGGGTATGGTTTGCGCAATCCGCCTCCAGGTGCCCTGCAGCATCGTGCGCATATCGTTAGGCATGGGGACGTCAGAATCGGGCGCTAGACCACCGAGCAGCAGGCGTATCATCACGTTATCAGCGAGCGATGTTTCAACTGATCGCCAAGTTTTCTGAAACCCCCAGCACCAACTGCACATATCGTTAGGCATGGGGACGTCAGAATCGGGCGCTAGACCACCGAGCAGCAGGCGTATCATCACG
>CALFBL010000275.1 GCA_937951695.1 uncultured Granulosicoccaceae bacterium
GATGGCGCCATTAAGCAAGCTAGAACGCTATTGGATTGGTCTGGTTTCTGGCCTGTTTATCGCACCGGGTCTGGTAAAAATCGGGGTGGATCAAATCGTGCACCCGCTCCCGTGGGTGTTCCACTGACGATAATGTCGCCGGGCACGAGCGTTGTGAATGTAGATATGTACTCGATTTGCCGCGCGACCGGGAACAGCATGCGGCCGGTACTATCCGTTTGCCGCACTTCGCCGTTGACTCGCGCTTCCAATGCGACATCCAATATTTGGTCGTGCTTGATAAAGGGTACCAGCCACGGACCCATAGCGCCTGAGCGATCCCAGTTTTTCCCTTGTGTGACATTGAATTTTGCGTGCCGTACCCAATCGCGTATCGTGCCTTCATTGCACATCGTGAGAGCGGCGATATGATCCAGCGCGTCTGCTTGTGGGATGCGTCGCCCGCCTTTACCGATGATGAGCGCAATCTCGCCTTCGTAGTCCAGCTGCTCGCTCTCGGGAGGACGCACCAGTGGCGACTCATGACCAACGAAGGAACTGGGGAAACGAATAAACAAGGACATGTTAGGGGGCGCTTCCACACCGTCTTTGTACTCCGCGTTTCGGTCCGGAAAGTTCACCCCCACACAGATGATTTTGCCAGGATCGGGTATCGGGATCTCCCAGTTAAAGCTTCCACTGCGGTGGGTGACTGAGCGGCCCTTAGCGGCCTGGATCAATTCATTGAGGGCACCGTCGTGGACCACGTTACGTAGGGTGTGCCATTGTGGGAAATCATCCGACAAGGCGATGAAGCCTTCGTCGGTGATTACACCAAACATCGATTGACCGTCGACAGATACCGTTGCTATACGATTGGTGGACATGGAGTGCTGACTCATTGGGCAATGATCGGAGAGGCTTTTAAATCGGGTTCGCGAACCGTTGCACCATCAAACTCTGTGCCGTGTTCGAACCAGCTCTTGGGAGCAGGAGCACCCCACAGGGTTTGTCGTTGTGGGTCTTTTAAGTCCCATTTGATCGGCTCCAGATCCGGATCGATGGTCTGGTAATCAGAGCAGTAGATCTCAGTGCGGTGACCATCTGGGTCGCGAATGTATAAAAAAAAACGCGTTAGAGATCCCGTGGCGGCCCGGGCCTCGTTCGATGTTATCCACATACCCCGTGGTGGCCATCAAATCCAGCAGATCAATAATGTTTAACGGCGTGGGTACCCAGAACGCCAGGTGATGCAACCTTGGTCCGCGACCGTTGGTAAAGGCAATGTCGTGTACGCCACCTTTGCGGTGCGTCCAGGCAGCCCAGAGGCCACCGGTGTCTTCATCTTCGGTATATTCGGTCACTCGAAACCCAAGTTGGTTATAGAAGGCCACGGACTCATCCACGTTGGGGCTAAAGCAATTGAAGTGATCGATACGCAATGGCTTAACACCGTTGTATAAGGCGTATTTCTGATGAATTGGTTCAAGCCGATCCATGCGAGCGTAAAACTCTAAAGGAACCCCATGCGGGTCGCGTGTGATAAAGGTTTTAGATTGATGCGCGCGATCAACCCATTGCACAGGCTGGCCCTGTTGTTCAAACCACTCAGCCCCGCGCTCAAGATGCGCTTCATCAAACACCTTAAACGCAAGCTCTCCCACTTGAGGTTCGTTGCCTTTTTTTAGTACCAGGCAGTGATGCCCACGCTCTTCCATTGCACGCAGATAAATACGCTCATCGTTTTCATCGGTCACTTGCAAACCCAGCGTATCGACGTAAAACGCCCGACTTCTGGCAAGCTCAGAAACGACCAGTTCGACATGACTCAAACGCAGAATATTGAACGGCGGGTTGAAGTTGGGAGCAGGGATCGGCATCGGTTTTTGGTCCAGATCAGTTAGGTTTCATAAAGTGATAGCGTTGGGCGTTGGTATGCGTACTCAGGCACCGAGCTTCGGGATGCGGTGTTCACCGATCGCCAACGCCACGTTCTTGGTTTCCATATAAAAATCAAACGACCAGTCGCCGCCGTCACGTCCAATACCACTGGCTTTTACCCCGCCAAACGGGGTCGGCAGGTGACGAACGTTTTCCGAGTTGACCCAAATCATGCCAGCCTCCAGGGCGTCTGAGAAACGCAGCGCTCGTGACATATCTTCGGTCCACAGATAACCAGCAAGACCGTACGGGGTGCTGTTGGCAATTTCCAGCGCTTCCGCTTCTGTGTCGAATTCAATCATGGTCAGCACCGGCCCGAATATCTCTTCCTGGCTGATCCGCATGGCTGAGCTGGCCTCGGTGAACAAGGTCGGTTTTACAAACCACCCAGCGTCTCCCGCACGTTCTCCGCCGGCAGCGATGGTGGCGCCATCGCTTCGTGCTACATCCATGTACGACATGACTTTATCAAAGTGGGATTTGTGTATCAGTGGACCGATTTCTGTATCCGGATCTAGCGGGTGACCGACGCAAAGTTTATTCACCCGTTCAATCAGTTTTTCACGAAACGCTTTGGCCACCGACGTTTGCACCAGCAAACGGCTCGATGACGTACAGCGTTCACCGTTTAGTGAATAGATCATAAAAATCGCCGCATCCAGAGCGCGCTCAAGCTTTGCATCTTCAAACACCACGACAGGGTTTTTCCCACCCAGTTCCAGGTGTAATCGCTTCAACGTATCCGCGCCTTGCCGGGTAATCATCGAACCGGTTTGACTTTCACCGACAAACGACACCGCCTTGATGTCCGGGTGTTCGGTTAGCGTGCGACCGGTATCTTCGCCAAAACCGTTCACCGTGTTCCAGACACCGTTGGGCAAACCCGCTTCGTGAGCAATCTCAGCCAGAATTCTCGCACTTAACGGCGAGAACTCCGCCGGCTTGTGGACGATCGTGCACCCGGCCGCCAGCGCCGGTGCAATCTTCCAGGTCGACAGCATAAACGGCGTGTTCCACGGCGTGATCACCCCCACAGGCCCAATCGCGCGACGGGACGTGAAGTTCAGGTGCGAGGCGGTCGGTAACGATTGACCGTTGCGAGCATTGGGTGCTTGATCGGCGAAGTAACGAAAATTCTCAGCCCCGCGAAGAGCGGCCTTTGACATAAAGCGTAGCGCTTGTCCGGTATCCCAACTCTCACACAAGGCAATCTCGTCAGCACGCTCGACAATTAAGTCCGCGATGGCGTGCAAGATCTCACGACGCTTGGCACCTGACGTATTCGCCCACTCGTGAAAGCTGTTCTTCGCAGCTTGTGCCGCGGCATCGATGTCTTGGGCCGTGCCGCGAGCAACCGATGCAATGAACGATTCGTCCACCGGCGAATGCGTATCAAAGCGTTGCCCATCCGAACCGTCTTTCGATTCTCCGTTGATAAGGTTTTGAATACCACCATCCTGGTAACGAGCAAGGTAGGTGTTCAAGCGCTGCAGATTGTCGCGGGTCGGGTTTGATAATGTACTCATGCTGAGTCTTCCGGAAGGTAGCGTCGAATGGAACCACTTTTGGGGCTAAGCTCAGGGTCAATGTTGCGCATTTCCATCGATAGGGCAAAAGAGGATTGAGCGATCAACTCATCGCAGTGCGTTTTGGCTGCCGTAAACAACGCTTGTACCGCTTGCTTTCGAGTCTCGAGATCTCGTCCCCCGCGCAGCCGCACCGAGATGTCCATATACGCGTGTTCGGGGTTGCCATCGGCGATCAGTGCGTAGTGGCATTCAATCACCCGAATGCGAACACCAGCCAGTGGAAACACCCCGGTGTCCACAGCCACATCCCGCAGCGTGTGGCATAGAGCAGGGATATCGAGCTTATCGCCCAGTCCTGGTGAATGATCGATGTGTATATGTGGCATACGCCCCTGCTCCTGTTCGAATTACGCCGCTTTAAAACCGGCATCGAGCGCTGTAAGGAGGGTGTCTATATCATTGTCTGTGATCACCAGCGCCGGCGACATAATCAGATTCGGGCCCGACACTCGTACCATCGCCCCAGCGCGGTAGGTAGCGTCTTGAATAACGGCTGAGGTTTTGGGATCCAGCGGCGTTTTACTGTCCGGATCGCTCACCAGTTCCATCGCTGTCATTAAACCGCGACCACCGCGCACATCGCCAATGAGTGAATATTTTTTCTGCAACGCTAAGCACCCTTTGTATAACTGAGTGCCCCGGGCGGCCGCATTGTCGATCACGTTCAAGCGTTTGGTTTCTGCCAGACACGCCAGTGCGGCGGCGGCCCCGACAGGATGGCCCGAGTAGGTATAACCGTGGCCAATTTTTGCCGCTGTATTGTCTTCAAACACTTCCACCATTCGCTCCCCAAGCATCACTGCACCAAAAGGGAAGTAGCCATTGGTGATCGCCTTGGCGGTGCACATCATGTCAGGCTTCAGGCCCCAGAGCCGTGCGCCCGACCACGCACCGGTTCTGCCATAGGCGGTTATCACCTCGTCGGTGATAAACAGAATGCCATGCTCGTTGCAGATCTCTTGCACCCTGGGGGCAAAACTTTCGTGCGGCACGATGACCCCACCCGCACCAAGAATCGGTTCCATGATGAACGCAGCGATGGTGCTCGCCCCTTGAAAATTAATTTCATCCACCAATGCCTGTATGCACATCTGCGCGAGTTGTTCCGGATCGGTTTCATTAAATGGATTGCGGTAGGGGTAGGGGGCGGGGATATGGAAGCAACCTGGCAACAGAGGCTCGTAGGCCTCGCGAAAATTGGCGTTTCCGTTGACGCTGGCGCCACCCATGTGGGTACCGTGATAGCCCTTTTTTAAACTTAAAAACTTGGTTCGCCCCGATTCACCGCGTAGCTTGTGATACTGCCTGGCCAGACGCAAGGCAGTCTCGACAGAGTCTGAACCGCCTGAGGTATAGAACGCACGACTGACACCGTCTTCGGCGAAAAACTCCGCCAGTTCATACGATAGCTCGATGGCGACATCGTTGGTGGTTCCACGAAAGGTCGAGTAATAGGGGAGTTTGTCGAGCTGGGCCGCAATCGCCGCTTTGATGGGCTGACAGGAATAACCGAGATTGACGTTCCACAAACCGCCAACCGCATCCACCACTCGGTGCCCGTCAACATCTTGAATGCAAACCCCACTGGATTCTGTGATGATTTTTGGCGGTATCGTCAGACTGTCCTCGGGAGAGGTCATCGGATGCCAGAGAAACCGGGCGTTGTTTTCTTTTAGAAAATTCGAGCCTTTCATCAGCGCAGTTCTTCACTCTCCAGCCAGAGTCCCAGTGTGGCAATATTTACTTAACAAAGCAAGATTTTCGCTTATTAAAAGGGCCAATTGACAGCCCTGTTGAGCCAAATAACACCCAATTCATTGGCCCACGGTATTAAATGATCGTCTCAAGTAAGTCGGCGCATTTTTCGGTCAATGCAATCAAGAAAATAACGAGCTGTGCATCATTGCGGTCACTGTTGCCAAGGGGGCTGCCAATCACAATTAGAGCCGGCAGCATCAAGTCGGTTCCATGGCGATGGCAGACACCGAAGACGTTATCAGGGAGACCTACGCTACTGACATTTTTTCGTTCAAGCGTAAAACAAACCGATCAGGCCCAGCGCAATAGAGAACAACGCACCCAGGGTTAGTATCGCGCGCAGCGTTAAAAACCAGTCTGGGGTGATCTGAGCCTTATGAGAGTGGGAATCCATCAAGTATTGCGCCCATAGGCCAAGCGCGAGTAGAAACAATCCGTATTCGACGCGCAGCAATAACGCAGCCCAGGCCATCAAACTGGGCACCATGGCCGGACCGACCACCTCCCAGCGCTGCATCATGTCCGGGC
>CALFBL010000276.1 GCA_937951695.1 uncultured Granulosicoccaceae bacterium
GCCTTTGGCGTAAGCGATGAGCGCTTGGAACAGTTCTGTCCCAACGCCTTGGCCACGGTGGTGCACAGCGACTACGATGCCGTCCAACAGCAGCTCCTGTGGTTTGGCTTTGCGTTCGAACAGACTCAGCACAAGGGCTGCTTTCTGGCCACGAAAAAAACCCAACTCACGCAGAATTTTTTGATAGGTAACGCCAGCGGTTAAAGCGCCGGTTTGCGTTGTGAACCCGACCATACCAATAAGCTGATCGGCGTGCGGCTCAACCTGACGTGCCGCAAAAGCGTGATCCAACTGCAGCCCTTGGCTGAGCAAATTAACTCGATGAGCCTGTCGTTTGATAGCCACACCGAGCTTCGCACCAAAAGCTGCCTCGTAGAGTAACGCCGCCTGCCCAACCTCACCCTCATCGAGGCCGCGTTCGATCAGGTAGTTGTGCTTACTCAAATCGCTGCCATCCTCGCGTTACCGGCGCCGCTACCAGTAATAAAAACCCAACAGCGGCAGGTAATGATCGACCAACATCACCCCAAACAGCCACATCAAGTAGTTAATCGAAAACACGAAAGTTTTGATGGGTTGGCGCTCAGCGGTGTCGTCAAACAGTTTCCAAGCATGGTACAGAAAACGCCCGCCCAAACCCAGTGCGCAGATGAGGTAGAACAGACCATTCATTCGAATCAGGTAAGGAAAGATCGTCACGATCACCAGCAGTACGGTGTACAGCATGATCTGTATGCGCGTAAACGGAACGCCGTGGGTGACTGGCAACATCGGAATGTCCACTTTGGCGTAATCGTCGCGACGGTGAATCGCCAAAGCCCAAAAATGCGGCGGAGTCCAGATGAATACGATCAGAAACAACAGCAATGCCCCGGCGGTTACCTCGCCGGTAACCGCAGCCCAACCCAGTACCGGCGGCATGGCACCTGCGGCTCCGCCGATGACGATGTTCTGCGGGGTGGCGCGCTTTAGATACACGGTGTAAACAATGGCGTAACCGATTAACGAGAAAAACGTCAGCACTGCGGTTAGCACATTGACAAAAGCCACCAGCAGGACCACACCCAGCGTGCCGATCAACAGTGCGAATGTCAGGCATTGTTTGGTGCTCAAAGCCCCTTGCGGGATGGGGCGGTTTTCCGTGCGCTTCATGATGGCATCGGTGCGCTGATCAATGACGTGATTGATCGCAGCAGCTGACGATGAGGCCAGACCAATGCCTAGCAAACCGAATACACTCTGCTGTAAGGGAAGCCAGGCGGGCACCGCCAACGCCATACCAACCAACGCGGTAAACACCAACAGCACCACCACCTTGGGCTTGGTGATTTCCAGATAATCACGCCAATGCGCAAGCGCTTGGCTGACCGGGGTAGTAAGGCTTTGAGTATTCATAGCTGGCCGAAGGTTACCCGATGCGCGACACCTTTAAAAGGTGCTTGAGATCTTTAAGCATTTTCCCGGGGTCCATGTCGGGGTCGAATCGCATCATCAGATTGCCAAACGGGTCTACCACGTAGATCGCATCGCGCATGGGAACCAGACCCCGGCTGGCCTCGGCGGCTTTAATCTGATCGCGCAGCTTCGCTATGTCTTGCGCCTTGCCCGTCAACACATGCAGGCCGAGATGGGCAGCCAGCACGATATCGCTGATTTGACCCGGGGTCTGCATTACCACCACCCGTTGCAGACGATTCATGCGACTGTTCAGTAGCAATCGCACCTGACGGGTGTGGTACAGATTCTTCTCACAAGTTTCAAGGCACTCACCTTCTGGCAGATACAGCACAGACCAGATTTTTCGAAACCCTTCTTCTGTAAAAGGCTCTGCAGACTCCCGGTACGCCTCTTCAGCCGTCTTGCCATCGTTCTTCATAATGAACTGGTTGAGTGAGAAGCTCTTCAGCGGCAATGCCGGATGCACCAGCTCGCCACGCGTGGTCGTGCCAAAAGTACCGCCTTGCATGCGCACGACTTGCAACCAGATCATGGCAAGGAGCAAGGGAATGGCAAAGCACGCAACGATTAACAAAAGCCGCCTGCGTGCTGCTTTCGCCTGGACAGGATCAATCACAATTTCATCGCCTGATGCGTTTTGAGTCGAGTTAGTCATTGAGCCATACTCATTCGTGTTCAGTTGTGACATTGTTGGCGCGAAACCACCGCAATTCGTACCAGAAGTATAAAAATATCAGTGTGATCAATAAGGCGAACCACTGCACCGCATAGCCTAAATGCCGCGACGGTGCAAAGCTTTGCGCTGGCTCCCAATTACTGAGCAGCTGCCAGCTCTCTACGATCGGTTCACCTTTGCGTCGTCCCTGCAGCAATATTGGCGCAATCTCCGTCCCTATGGTGGTGCCGATTTGGTCGTAATCCAGATACTGCAGACGCTTGGGCCAGCCATCAGAGGGCTCCACCGCAGGTCCTGACGCCAGCCCTTTCGACGGTTGTGTGACGACCGCTTCGAGCGATAACACCGCTTCAGTGTCAAGGCCTGCATCGAGCTTGGGCAGCACCGCGCGCGACGGCCCCACCGGCACCCAGCCCCGGTTAACCAAAACCTTTTCACCGTCTTGCGTTAAAAACGGAGTGACGACTTCATAACCCGCCTGCCCGTCGGCAATTCGGTTGTCCCAGAGCAGTTGTTTCTCCGGCAGCCAGACTCCAGTAATAGTGACGCGTGCGTAACGGTGCGCTGCAGCTTTGGCGTCAGCACCCAAGATCGCTGCAAGCGGCAATACAGGTGCGTTAACGCTTTCCTCCGCCAACTCAAGCATCTCACGCTTCTCGTGCGCTCGGTTTAACTGCCAAAACCCTAACCACAGAAGCAAGGCGCTGATGAGTACGAAAGAGCCGTGAACAACGACACTTCGAGTCAGGCTTCGAACCGGTCTATCCTGTGCCGTGTCCTCCGTGTTCATCGATCGATGGTGATACCCTGTGATGCAT
>CALFBL010000277.1 GCA_937951695.1 uncultured Granulosicoccaceae bacterium
AATCGCGGGTGTGGTGACAATCGCTGGGGTATCGGACGGAGCACGGGCTACACTCTCGGCTTTAGGCAACAGTACCGTGGTTGAGGTTTGTACGCTTTGGCCGTCCACTGTTGTGGATTCTAGGTCGAGCAGCGCTGTGTCGATTTCGTCAAACGCAGGCTCGTCCTTGGGACCAAAGCCGAGCACTCGCGAGGTGGCGCGACCGGCATCCACAATGTGCTCGCCGATGTCACTGGGCTTTTGTATGGAGGCACAACCTGACAGTGTCACGACGGCAGCTGTCAGAAGGCTTAGCTTGAAAGTTCGGGGAATTCGGTTGTGCATCGGTTACAGACCTCACAGGCTTTATATTGTCTATGACAATTAGGGGGTTATAGCCGCGAACTCCCCACTCCGGTGTTCTGAAGGAACGAGCTTCCGGTGTCATTCGTTCGTCGGCGAATACCTAAGTATTTAGTAGGCAGGTGAGCACTCGTCAACGTCAATCTACCTTTATAGGCAGCTTTTCTATTTGTCCGTCAACAATTCGCCGTAAAGCTGGGGCATCGTGCAGGTGAAAACCTAGGGCTTAGCCCAGACATCCCGAAGTGTCACTACCCGGTTGAACACCGGAGCTTGTTGGCTGTGATCGATCCGATCAGCGACGAAGTACCCAGTACGTTCGAACTGAAAGCGCGTCTCAGGCGCAGCTTGAGCCAGTGACGGTTCAATGCGAGCGTTGCTCATGACGGTCACTGAATCCACATTAACTTCCGATTCAAATGATTCGGCAGCAGCTGGGTTCGAAGTACTAAATAATGGGTCGTACAAACGAATCGTAGCCGTTAGCGATGTTTTGGCAGACACCCAGTGAACCACGCCTTTCACTTTTCGACCTTCGGGTTTTTTGCCTAAGGTGTCTGGGTCGTGCGTGCAATGAAGTTCCACGATCTCGCCTGCGTCGTTTTTTATAACGTCTGTACATTTAATGATGTAGCAGCCGCGCAAACGAACCTCGCCTCCCGGTACCAGGCGCTGGTATTTAGGTGGTGGGTTTTCGGCAAAATCCTCGCGTTCTATGTACACCTCACGGTTAAATTCATAAGCTCGGGTGCCAGCGGATTCATCCTGCGGGTGGTTTTGAAAGCTCAGTGTTTGTGAGTGCTCCTTCGGCAAGCTGGTGATGACGACTTTGATGGGATCAAGCACGGCAAGCCTGCGCTCTGCGTTGGCGTTCAAATCGTCGCGGATGCAGGTTTCGAGCACCGCCATTTCAATGACTGAGTCGTTTTTGGTGATGCCAATGCGTTCGCAAAAATCCTTTAGCGATTCAGGGGTATAGCCGCGCCTGCGTAAGCCGAGGACTGTTGGCATGCGCGGGTCGTCCCAGCCATCCACGAGCTTATCGTTCACTAATTGTATCAATCGACGCTTGCTTAGCATCGTGTATTCGAGCTGCAATCGTGCGAACTCTATTTGTTGTGGGTGGCAAGGCGTGTCCAGCTGATCGATGACCCAGTCGTACAAGGGGCGGTGATCGGCAAATTCGAGAGTACACAGGGAGTGTGTGATCCCTTCAATGGCATCGGACAGGCAATGGGTGAAGTCGTACATTGGGTAGATGTTCCACTTGTCGCCGGTGCGCACGTGCGAGATCTTTCGAATTCGATACAGCGCTGGATCGCGCATATTGATGTTGCCGGAGGTCATGTCGATCTTGGCGCGCAGAATGTGCTCACCGTCGTCGAATTCACCCGCCTTCATGCTGGCAAACAATTCCAGGTTTTGCTCAATCGTTCGATTCCGGTACGGGCTTTCGATACCCGGTTCCGTCAAGGTGCCTCGCATGCTTCGCATTTCTTCAGCGCTGGAGCTGTCCACGTAGGCTTTGCCTTGCTTGATCAGGTCGACGGCGAAATCGTACAGCTGATCGAAGTAGTCTGACGCGTGGTGCAGCCCGCTCCATTCAAACCCCAACCAACTGACATCGTCTTTGATGGCGTTGACGTACTCTTCACTTTCCTTGGCGGGGTTGGTGTCGTCAAAGCGCAAATTGCACTGGCCGTTGTATTGCTTGGCAATGCCGAAGTTCAGGCAAATGGATTTGACGTGACCAATGTGCAGATAACCGTTGGGTTCCGGGGGAAATCGAGTGGTCACCCGCCCGCCGTGTTTGCCCGCTTGTTGATCGGCATCGATCAGGTTGCGTATGAAATTGGCGCCGGGTTTTGAGTCATCTTGGTTCATGGCTGGATTATAGCCGTGAGCGGATACCTTAATGGTTCTGGTTTTGCACTAGCTGTTTCCTGACCTCGACGACGTACTTCTGAGTTTCCGGGTAGGGCGGGATGCCGCCGTGTTCCTGAACGGCTCCTGGCCCTGCGTTATAGGCGGCGAGCGCAAGGTCCAGATCGTTGTTGTGCCGTTCTAGCATCCGCGCAAGGTAAGTCGCCCCACCGAGAATGTTGGACTGGGCATCCAGAGAATTTTGCACGCCCAGCGACTTGGCGGTTGGCGGCATTAATTGCATTACACCGATTGCGCCAGCGACCGATCGTGCCTTGGGGTCGAAGCAGGATTCAATTCGGGCCACCGCGGTGAGCAGCTCTACGCTTACGCCTGTGCTGGCAGAAGCTGCGTGGAAATGCGGCATTAACGCCAGCTGGCGTGCCTTGAGGCTTGCTGGTGTTTGGCCGCTGCAGGAGGCCGTGGCGGGTTTGCGGCCGAAGCTGGTGGTGTAGGCCACACGTTGGCCTTGTTTATTGACGGGGGCATCGCTAAATACCACCACTCCATCAGCGCCGCGTTTTTTAATCACGCGCTCAGCCGCTGATGCCTGTGGCACCAGAAAATCGGTTGCAGCACCGGTTACAACCCCAACAACAGCCAAAGCGGCCGCGGCAAGAATAAGTTCCCAACGATTCATACCATCCCATATCGACCGTTTTTCTGGATTGTGACAAGCGTGAAATTAATTCTCTGGAAGATTTACGCGGCTTAAAAATTCGAATGCCGGGCCTTGGCGGAGAAGTTTTACGCCGCGTTGGTGCTTCTGCAGTTGCTCTTTCCGGCGGTGAAATATATCAGGCCTTACAATCTGGTGCCATTGACGGGACCGAATGGGTCGGCCCCTGGAA
>CALFBL010000278.1 GCA_937951695.1 uncultured Granulosicoccaceae bacterium
CTTGCGCCTGCACCACTGGGGCTAACAGGCAGCCACTCAGTAGCAAGACCAGCGCGTCATACAGCCCCAGAGTGCGGCCCGGGTGTCGACCCCGAACCGAGACGCTGCTGCGGCGATGGCAGACAAACAAACTAAAAGTCATCGTGAACCCTAAAGATATGTGAGGAACCGTACGCTACCAGTGCTCAGAGCGTGCCAGATTCCCGCGATCGCCACAATGCGAGCGCTTCTTGCTAGGGTATCAGCTAACCCTGCGCAATCGCATGCCATACCGTGTTACAAAATTCACAACCGGTCAGCCTTGGATAAGCAAAGATCGATAGCAGAAACAATTTGAAAACGGACGACGCCATCGAGTGGTTTCGCGAAGCCTCTCCCTATATTAACGAGCACAGCGGTAAAACCGTGGTGCTGTGTGTGCCCGACCGGTTTTTTGGCATCGATCTATTGGCAACGCTCGCGCACGATGTGACCTTGCTCAGTCATCTGGGAGTGCGTCTTATAGTCAGTTTCGGGCTTCGTTCCGATATCGATGCCCGGCTCCACGGTGATCCAATTTTTCACAATGGGCGGCGTGTTACCGACGACATGGCACTCACAGCCATGATTGAATCTGCCGGCACGGCTCGCAGCGAACTGGAAGCCTTATTATCGATGGGCTTGCCAAACACCCCTATGGCGGGCGCTCACCTGTCGGTGTGTTCTGGAAACTTCGTCACTGCCCGCCCTTATGGTGTGCACGACGGGATCGATTTTGAGCACACAGGCACGGTGCGTGAAATACAGACACAGGCCATCGATTCCTTACTGGGCGCTGGACACTTAGTGCTACTGCCCCCCATCGGTCATTCGCTGACCGGCGAAGTGTTCAATCTACCGGCCGAAGAGATAGCCGTGGAATGTGCGTCCGCGCTGCGCGCAGACAAGTTGGTGATGTTTGTTCCTTCGTTACCGCTAGATGCCAATGGGCGGCTGGTACGCGAAGCAAGCGCTAGCCGGATACGCCAGCTGGCGACCGAGCATCCAAACGATTCCGTTAATCGCACCTATCAACACGCGGCCACTGCCAGCGACAAAGGCGTGGCCCGAGTGCATTTGTTGCTCGATTCAGATCCGAATGCGCTGCTGCGAGAGTTATTCACCGTCGACGGGGCAGGCACTCTGGTCACCCGTGAACGATTTGAAAACCTGCGTCAAGCCAGTATCAACGATGTCGGCGGCATCATAGAACTGATCAAGCCGCTGCAGCAAAACGGCACGTTGGTGCAGCGTTCCCGCGAGCAACTGGAACTGGACATCCATCAATTTTGCGTGCTGGAACGAGACGGCAAAGTGGTCGCGTGTGCCGCGCTGTTTTTGGATCCAGAAGAAAGTGCCGCCGAGATTGCCTGCTTGGTTACTCACCCCGATTACCGCGGCAAGGGCCGAGCAGCGACGCTTATGGCATATCTTGAACAAATGGCGAAAACGGCCGGTGCGAACACCCTGTCCATTCGCACCACACGAACCGCACACTGGTTTGCAGCCCAAGGGTACAAAGCCGCCAGTGTCGACGATCTGCCCGCGACGCGACGCGACGACTACAGTCAAGCCCGCAATTCCAGGGTGTACGCGAAAACGTTGTAAGATCGCTCAGTCATCAACGCAACGACTATTAATCGCGCGGTTGACTCAATTGTTTAGACGCTGATTTCGATACGCATGGCGGCCAGAGCGCTCAATCGTTTCTCATTAGACTCCAACTCAAGCAGTTCCAATTTACTGGGCGGGGCCATGGGCAACAATTCCAGCAAACGGTGACACACCCAATCAGCATCGTCTAGGTGCTGTTGCGGATACTCAATGTTGGGCTCGACGTGGGACAGGATGATTTTCAACTTCTTCGCCAAGGCGTGGAACTCGGGTGACATGATCGTGGCGGGGGTGGGTTCCAGATAAGAGACCTCGCCAACGAAAAGCCCGTCATCTAGCTGACGACAGGAGGTCAATCGAAATTCTTTCTCGCCTTTTCCCGTAATGTGCAGCAGGCCGTCATCGCCCTGATCAAAATCAATAATGGAGACGGTCGTGCCACGCGAATACGGTTGGCTCTGACCACTGGCTTCTTGGCCGGACTTCAGTAAGCACACACCAAATCCACTGCCCTCACGAAAGCAGGCCGACACCATATCCAGATAACGTCGTTCGAACAGCCGCAACGGTAGTAAGCCCCCTGGCATAACGACACTGGACAGCGGAAAAAGAGATATTTCAGTGCTCATCAATGCCCCAGCGCGGCATAAGCTCTTGTGCCACACCCAGTTGATCCATAACCCGGGCGACGACAAAGTCGATCACTTCTTCGACCGTTGAAGGTCGTGTGTAAAAGGCCGGGTTAGGCGGCATGATTACCGCTCCAGCTCGGTTCAAACGCAACATGTTATCCAGATGAATGCTTGAGAACGGCATCTCGCGCGGCATGACAATCAGTTGGCGACCTTCTTTCAAAATTACATCAGCGGCACGTTCCAGCAGATTGTTGCAATTTCCGGCAGCAAGCGCCGCCAAAGTACCGGTCGTGCAAGGGCACACCACCATGGCATCCGGCACCCCGGATCCGCTGGCTACCGGGGCTGTCCACTGCTCTTGGCCAAACGCCTTTAATTGCCCCGGGGCAGCACCGTAGCGTTCACTGAATTGGGTTTCTATATCAGCGGTTCGAGCCGGTACCGGAATATCAGTATCCATCCCCATTACTACTCGGGCGGGCTTTGACATCAGCACATAGACCGCGCAGTTTGCCCGCACCAGGCATTCGATCAGGCGCAAACCGTACTGAATCCCGGAAGCGCCCGTCAGAGCAACTGTAATCGTCTTGTGGTAACTCATAAAGTCGTTTTTCGATCATGTATAAATGACTACGGCCGGTATAAGACCGGCCGTAGTCATCATCCGCACCGGTATCGGATTATGGCTTGACAACAATCTCTACACGACGATTCGCGGCTCGCCCTTCACGAGTCTGATTACTCGCAACGGGTTTGAACTCACCAAAGCCAAGTGCGGACAAACGCGTCGGATCGACATCGCCACTGGATTGCAAGTAACTTACTGTGTTGGCAGCTCTGGCCACTGATAGTTCCCAGTTACTCGGAAAAACGCCAAGTAGATCACCAGAGACCGGAATACTGTCGGTGTGACCTTCAACAACCACTGCATTATCAAAATTATTTAACACACCGGCCACTTGGCCAACCAGTTGAGTACCCGCTGGGTTCAAGCGCGCCCGACCGGAGTTGAACAACGCCTCACTCTTCAAGTTGATGACAACACTGTTGTCGTCTCTGAGTGTGACACCAGGCTCTTCCACCCCTGCGGCAGTCAGCTGACTCTCAATCTCGGCACGCAATTTGGCTGCGGCATCGTTCGCCGAGGATGACTGAGCTTGAATATCGGCCAATCGTCGCGCGAGGTTTTCAGCCACCGCGGTTTGCTCATTTGCGGTCATATCCGCCGTTGCCAGTCGTTCAGTCAGGGTACCTACGTCACCGTTGGCTGCATCCAGCTGCGAGGTCAAGTCATCGACCTTCGCTTGAGCCTCCGTCAGTTCATCACTGAGAGCTCCCTTATCCGTGTTGAGCGCGGCCAACTGCGATCGCAACTCATCGGTGTCGGCGTCTAACTGAGCCTGCAGCGCATCTCGCTCACCGGTCAGGGCTGCGATCTGTGCATCAGCATCTTCTACGTTCTTCACCAGTGCTGTGATTTGGCCCTGCGCCTCACCCACTTCACCTTCCAGCTGACCAACCAGACCTTGCGACTCACCCAGTTGACCTTCTAACTCAGCGACTCGAGCTTGCGCCTGGCCAAGTTGCGCTTCCAACTCACCGCTCTGGCCTTGTGCGTCGCTAAGCTGAGCGGTCAAATCACTGACCCGCCCTTCTGCGTCACCGAGCTGGGCTGTCAATTCACTGACCCTGCCCTGAGCGTCGCCAATCTGGGTTTCCAGTTGTCCAACCAGCCCTTGAGTCTCACCCACTTGGCCTTCTAGCTGTCCAGCTAGGCCTTGCGCTTTACCCAGTTGAGCTTCGAGCTCGGTGACCCGACCCTGAGATGCACCCAGTTCTGCCTCCAACACACCGACCCGATCCTGAGCCGAGCTGACGTCCGCTTGCAACGCACTAATCTGGTCGTCACGACCGGCAAGGTCAGACTGCAAACCGGCCATCAGCGCGGAGTTCTCCTCAGCTGAATTTTCCATACCGTCGATCTGGCCGCGTAAAGCATCCGCTTCGGCCTGCGCCGTCTCCAATTCTCCGGTCAGCGCCACCAGCTGATCATTCGCAGAACCCAACTCCGATTCCAGTTCTTTAACTCGCCCATTAGCCCCGCTCACGCCGCCTTGAAGCTCACCGACACGAGCATTCGCCGCGCTCAGTTCGCCCTCCAGCTCGCCAACGCGAACATTGGCCAACCCCAGCTCGTCCTCTAGCTCACCGACGCGGGCGTTCATCGCGTTCAATCCACTTTCGAGATCACCCGCTCGGACACTGGCGTTGTTGAGTTGCCCCTCGAGCTCTGCGACGGTTCCATTCGATGCCGACAGCTGACCCTCCAGCTCGCCAATCTGACCAGATATTTCGCTCAGCTCAGCCTCTCGCTCCGAGACCAAGCTACTGGCCGAGGCCAACTCAGCCTCCAGTTCTCCGACCCGACCGGTTGCGCCCTCCAGCTCGCCTACCAAATTCCGGTTTTGCTCTACAGCCGAGGCCAAATCCGCTTCCAAAAGGACAACACGGTTCTGCGCACCATCCAGATCTCCCACCAGTGCCTGCATGGAATTTGACGAATTGGTGGTCAATTCTTTTAATTCGGCTTCGAGTTCGGCGACCCGAGCTTCCAGTTCAATCACCGCTCCGCGCTCGGTGTCCAGCGCGCCCGACAACTCATCACGAGCCGCTGTCAGACTTTCAAGCTCAACCATCAAACCATCGCGCTCCACGATCACAGCCGCGAGTTTGGTGTCCAGTTCCGCACGTTGTTCAGCCAGATTGCTCAGGTCTTGCTTCAAGCTATTGCGTTCAGCATCCAACGCCGCTGATTGCTCAGATAAAGCATTGGCGGCGTTCTTCGCTGCCGCTAGTTGAACCGCCAACTCCCGGTTGGCCAGCCGAAAATTGTTGATGCTCTGTTCCATCTGCTCGACATCGCCAACTCTTTGGCGCAGTCGCTCTGCTTGAACCGAAGTGGCCTCCAGTGCAAGCTGGGTGCTCTTGAACTCAGCGGCATTTGATTCGCTGGCCGCTTGCATTTCCGCTATTTTCGAACGTAACTGGCTTGCTTCAACGTTGGTTGAATCGAGTGCCAGCTTTGCACTGCGCAACTGAACCGCCAGCTCATCATTGGCTGCCCGAAAATTGTTCAACCGCCCATCGAAGTCTTCACTTTGCGAAGTGAAGTCGTCAATTACAGCTTGCATCGCCAATATGTCGGCGGGATCTGCGGCTTTGCGTCGCTCTTCTTCGACCTGATTCTGCAGGGCAGCAAGCTCAGCTTCTTTCCGCTCCCGTTCTGCGTTAATTTGCGCTTCCAACTCGCCTATGGACTCGCTGCTCTTAGCCAATTCAACGTTTAGCGCTTCGTTCACGTTGCGTGCTTCAGCCAAAGCCATATCGAGCTCATCGTTCGCTGCATTCAGCGCCGCAAGTTCCGCCTCTTTGCCCGCCAAGTTGACGTTCAATGTTTCAATGGAGGCGTCCGCCTGATCCATTTTGACTTCCAGCTCACCCAGTTCAGCGTTCAGCGAAATGGTCTCATCGGTCAGCCGGTTCACATCCCCACGCGCAATATCCAACTGGGCCAGTGCGACCGATTTATCCGCTTCAACGGAAGCCAGTTGATCGGCACTGTCAGAGCTAGTCGATTCAACCTGCGCCATCAGGCTCTGCACTTCGGCTTGAGCAGTACTTTGCTGCGCCACGAGCTCATCGCGCTCATCGAGCAGATTCATGACCTCCACCCTAAGATTCTCGCGCTCGACCTTCAGTCGGTCCCGATCTCCAGCCAGGCTGTTCATCTCGCCCTGCAAGCTGTCCAATTCTTCGCCAAATTTGGCTTGCAGTTCAGCGAGTTCGGTTTGGTGCTCTGCTGCGCGGGATTCAATATCGGCTTCTAAAGCCATTAACTGGTCGGCTGCATCCGAGCTGTTGGCGGCGGCCAAATCCAGGTCAGCAGCGCGCAATTCGAGCTGCTCAGTGGCTCCCGCCAGTTCGGACGTACGTGCCTCAAGCTGCTGCTCGGTGTCGGCCAGTGTCTGTTCGGTCTGGCCAAGCTTTGCTTGAGTTTCAGCGATCGCTGTGCGAGCAATTTGCAAATCGGTTTCAGCGGTTAGCACCCGATCCTGCAGTTCGGTGACTTGGCTCGCCAACAGATTGCGCCGAGCTTCCAGCTCACCGGCCTCCGCATTCAGCAGCGAGGTGTCGATGTCGTAGTTGCTCAGCAACGAGTTATAGCTGGCTTCTGAATTTTGCAGATCAAACGCGGTGGCATCCGCGGCTTGCATCAAAGATTGCACTCGCGCCGAGGCGCTGGCCAAAGCGTTGTTGCTTTCTTCTTGCAACCCAGCGATCTGCTCGTCGCGATCAGCGATTATCGCATCCCGCTCAGCAACAGCGGCTTCAATTTGTCCGGCAATTTCAGCCTCTGTGGCCGCCAGCTGCGCGTTGAGCTGAGCCTGATTGGCGGCAATGGCATTTTGTGCTTCAACCGTTCCGGCCTGCTGCGCGTCAATCAGCTGGGCTTCCAGCTCCGCAATGCGGCTTTCCATGCCGGTGACAATATCGTCCACGCCGCTCATGACTTCTTCCTGACGGGCCAGTCCATCCTCAATGGCGGTTTGAGCCGACTGCAGTTCTGCTGCCAGCGCGTCGCGCTCGGCCATCATGGCCGCGAGCTCAAGCTGAGCGGTTTGCAGCTGCTCATCAACGCTTATTTTTTCGTTGCCCAGCGCTTCGATCGCGGCTTCGCGGGCCGTGACGTCAGCGGTGCGGGTTTCAATTTCGGTGCTGAGCAGAGCGATGCGGTCTTGCGCCGCCGCCAACTCTGAACCGGCTGCATCCTGCGATGAAGATAAAGACAGGATCTGTGAATCAGCCGAATTGATTTTCTCGGTGGTTAGCGTCAGCTGATTTTCAGTCTCACTGAGCTTGCCCTGTGTTTCCTCCAGCTGGCTAACCGTTTCTTGCAGCTGGGTATTCGCCATCTCCAGTTGCTGGTTGCGCGATTCAAGCTCGTCTTGCAGCTCAGCTGTTGTTTGGGACGTGCTGTTTAGCTGCCCTTTCAGCCGGTTAAAGGACAATAACGAGATTATCAACGCCAAAGCCGCCAGACCTGCCAGTATGAATTTCAACTGGTATGACGACTTGCTGGGCGCTTTCTCAAAGTCTCTGAACATGCGTGATTTCCTGAACTATATCTCTGAGGGGGGCTCGAACTGAGAACTGCGTCGAGCGTAAGTGCTAAGTTGCATCGTAACGAAGAAACCCCTATGCCACAATCTCGGCACTGTAGAATTTTTGAATCGTTTACTCTTATGAGCGGTAAAACTGACTGTAAACTTACTCCGAATTGAAAATACATCTGAACAGCCTCGGCTGCCGCTTAAACGAAGCCGAACTTGAACAATGGGCTAATGACTTCACCCAAGCTGGCGATACGATCATCGCGGCCGAAGACGAAGCCGACGTCATTGTGTTGAACACCTGTGCAGTTACGCAAGAAGCTGTCCGTAAATCGCGTCAGCGCACACAAAAATTACAGCGCGCCAATCCAGCCGCGAAACTGGTCATCAGTGGATGTTACAGCTCACTGGAATCACCGACGGCGCTGGCTGAGCTGGGCGTGGATCTGGTGGTACCCAACACCAAAAAAGATCATTTGGTTAGATTAACGCGCGAC
Source organism: uncultured Granulosicoccaceae bacterium (assembly GCA_937951695.1). Taxonomy (GTDB): domain Bacteria; phylum Pseudomonadota; class Gammaproteobacteria; order Granulosicoccales; family Granulosicoccaceae; genus Granulosicoccus. Next base: position 7,936 of record CALFBL010000278.1, read on the forward strand.
GCTTTTCAACAACCTTCGATGCCTGAAAGCGCCACACTACCGGCTGAAACCGCGCTATTTACTCGCAACCGGCATCGCGCTTTTATCAAAATCCAGGACGGCTGTCGCTACCGATGTACCTTTTGTATCGTGACAGTTGCCCGAGGGGATGAGCGCAGTCGAACCGTTGATGACATTGTTCAAGAGGTAAACAATTTACACGCAAATGCCGTCAAGGAAATCGTTTTAACCGGTGTTCATGTGGGTGGATACGGCAGTGATCTGAACACAAACCTCTACGATTTGGTGACAACGTTGCTTGACCAGACGCACATTCCCCGCATTCGGTTTGCGTCAGTTGAACCATGGGATTTATCACCCGAGTTTTTGCGTCTGTTTGAAAACAAGCGTGTTATGCCGCATATGCATCTGCCATTACAGAGTGGTTGCGACACCGTATTAAAGCGCATGGGGCGTCGCTGCCGAACCGAGGACTTCAGTCAGTTGCTAAAGTCACTCAAAGACACGATCCCGAATTTCAATATCACAACTGACTTGATTGTGGGTTTTCCAGGCGAAACCGATGAAGAATGGCGGACGGGCCTGAACTACATTCGCAACCAGCAATTCGGCCACATGCACATATTTACCTATTCCGAGCGCAGCGGAACCAAAGCAGCATCGTTACCAAATAAAATAACGAAAGCCGTACAGCAGGCGCGTAGCCAAGAGTTGCATGCGATGGCCGCTGAGCAGCGTACGGCGGCGCTGCAGCAGGCGGTTGGCTCCATCGTGGATGTATTGTGGGAGCGCGGTAAAGCTTGCGAGGGCGGCTTTCGACATTCCGGATACACGCCCAATTATTTAAAGGCCGTCACCGTGTCACCCACGGATTTGAGCAACCAAATTCTCCCCACGCGATTGACCGGTATAGAGAACGAACATCTGATTGGGTTGGGCCTCTGAAATGGCCCAGATCAGCTTTTTGGGGTCAGAGGTATGGCATTAGGCGAACGGCTGAGCACCGATGTGCAGCGGTCACGAAAGCTTGGTTCGAAGCATAGTTCAGTGAATTTTCAGGCATAATCTTACCTTTAGGTTACAGTTTTCGCTATTTATTTGACGATGTACTAGGCTAGGAATCCAGATACGACAATGGCAAATCAACCGACAGTCGACTCAGACGAACTCGAAACTCAGGAATGGCTGGATGCACTTGAGGCGGTCATCGATCGCGAAGGTCCAGAACGAGCCCACTACCTGCTTGAGCAACTAATAGACAAATCAAGACGCTCTGGGGCGAATCTGCCTTACAACGCCAACACCGCTTACGTCAATACGATACCGCCTCACCTCGAGACACCGAACCCGGGCAACCACGAATTCGAGCAGCGCATCCGCTCGATGATTCGCTGGAATGCCACCGCGATGGTGCTTAGGGCCAATCGCGACGATTCCGGTCTGGGCGGTCACATCGCTAGTTTCGCCAGTGCCGCCACCCTCTACGACGTGGGCTTCAATCACTTCTTTCACGGCCCCACCCCGGACCACGGTGGGGACCTGATTCTGTTCCAGGGTCACTCGGCGCCGGGCGTCTATGCTCGATCTTTTTTGGAGGGACGGCTGAGCGCTGATGACCTGGATAAATTTCGCCGAGAGGTCGATGGCGACGGTCTGTCCTCCTACCCTCACCCTTGGCTGATGCCAGACTACTGGCAGTTCCCCACCGTCTCGATGGGTTGGTGTTCGATGGCAGCGATCTACCAAGCGCGTTACATGAAATACCTGCAGGATCGCAGCCTTGCAAAAACCGATAACCGACAGGTCTGGGCTTTCCTCGGCGATGGTGAGATGGACGAACCAGAATCCCTCGGTGCGATATCACTGGCAGGACGAGAAAAACTCGACAATCTGAATTTCGTCATTAACTGCAACCTTCAACGCCTCGACGGGCCGGTTCGTGGCAACAGTAAAATCGTGCAAGAGCTCGAAGCGCTGTTCCGCGGCGCGGGTTGGAACGTTATCAAGGTTCTTTGGGGTTCTTATTGGGATCCGTTGCTGGCACGCGACACCAGCGGCAAGCTGGCTCAGCTGATGATGGAAACCGTTGACGGCGAGTATCAGAACTGCAAAGCCAAGGGTGGTGCCTACACCCGCGAACACTTCTTTGGCAAATACCCGGAAACCAAGGCGTTGGTCGCCAACATGACCGACGAGGACATCTGGCGTTTGAACCGTGGCGGGCACGATCCACATAAACTCTACGCCGCATACAAGGCAGCGGTAGAACACAAAGGCCAGCCTACCCTTATTCTTGCCAAGACGGTAAAAGGCTACGGCATGGGCGAGTCGGGAGAAGGCACCAACTCGACCCACCAGCAAAAGAAAATGGACATGGAATCGCTCAAAAAAATGCGGGATCGATTCGGTATCCCGCTCACCGATGAACAGGTCGAGGCGCTAGAATACGTTGTACCCGATGCCGAGTCTCCCGAGATTCAGTACATGAAAGAGCAGCGCAGCAAGCTCGGTGGCCATCTCCCGGTGCGGAAAATCAGCGCGCCTCAACTTGAATTACCGCCGCTGGATGCGTTTCAGCCGCTGCTGGAAGGCTCGGGGGAGCGTGAGATGTCGACCACGATGGCGTTCGTACGAATGCTCACCATCCTGACCCGCGACAAGAAAATTGGCAAGAACGTGGTACCGATTGTTCCCGATGAAGCGCGAACCTTCGGGATGGAAGGCATGTTTCGACAATTGGGCATCTACTCCTCGGTGGGCCAGCTGTATACCCCGCAGGATCGTGACCAGAT
>CALFBL010000279.1 GCA_937951695.1 uncultured Granulosicoccaceae bacterium
GAAAGCCTGATCACTCTGCACACGAATCATCGTGCGCGCCGCAACGCCACCTTCTGGAGATTCAACACTCATCGACGACATACTCATTCCTGACGTGTAGCAACCGAAGGTCCGGCAAATCGGTGAGAAGGGTCTGATGTAGAACCCCATAGATCGTACGTATCTGACTAAAAAAGCGCCAACCGTAACTTGGTGGAGACAAAATGTCCCCATGAGCGAGCATCAGAGACAATTTAGACCTCATCTTTGTGCGTAGCAATACCACCGGCATCCTCACGAAAAATATCTTTCACGCGACAATCGCCGCACATTTTCAAGCGCCGTAGCGAATTTTCGTCCTGAAACATCCAATGCGCTCCCAGTCGAGCCGTCATCGCCGAGATTACCCCCTGCGTGGCGAAGGCTGCGTGACAGGAAATGCAATGAAACGGCTCTGCGTCATTCAGAGTCTCTAACTGCCGGGCCGCGACCGAATCCCAGCGGTATTGCGGTAGTAGCGTAATGGCCGATTCCGGACAGGCCTGCTCGCAAAGCCCGCACTGCACGCAATTGGATTCAATAAATTTCAACGCGGGTAAATCCTGACCATCCTGAAGCGCTTTCGACGGACAGGTCGACACACAGGCCAAACATAGGGTACAACTCGATGTGTTCACGAGCACCGCACCAAACGGAGAACCTGCCGATAAGGGCGTTGTTTGAACCGGTTCGGGCAACCGCTGCATGAGCATCGCTGACAGTTCATCCAACGCCAGGCGAATGGTCTGACGCTTGTTGTTGTGGGTGCTGAATGAGGTTTTTGCCATCGCGGCCAACGCGCCTACTGGCGCTGGCAAATCAGCCCAGTTGTTAACGTCCTCGACCGGCATAAGATGCAATGCCGATTCTTCTACCCCCAGCCCCCGCAACAGTTCATGCAGCAAAGCTTGCTGAGACTCTAGCGCTGCGCGTTCAACGTCCGTGCACTCAACCACCACCACGATTCGTTGCACGTGCCCTGCAAGCAGGCTGAGCCAATAATCCAAACCGTACGCGGTGACCTCTTCCACCAGCAACGCCTGTATGGAAGCATCCAGCGCCAATGCATCGATTTGCTGTTGATGTTTTTCGCTATACAACAACAACGTATTGGCGTGGCTGTCGCGCAGAAGTTCGCGAGTGCGCTCGATGGCGTTCGCGGGTCTGGGATAGGCATAACTCATCGCCCCGGTGGGGCAAACCGTAGCGCAAGTGCCACACCCTTGGCATAGGTAAGGATCAACGCTAACCCCTTCGCCTTCTTGGCGGATTGCACCAGTACTGCATACATCGATACAGCGCGAGCAACCGTCGAGTTGACTTCGGCTGTGGGCACACACCGACAGTTCGTAGTCAAAATACTTCGGCTTATCAAACTCGCCAACAAAGCCTAATAACGCTTGACAGGACTCGGCAATAGTGTCCGGCTCAGCGCAATACGCGTAACCGAAGGGCTTTAAATCCATTTTAATAAAAGACACGCCTGCACAATCGAGCACGACATCAAACGCACCGGACTCACGAAACACAGCCACAGCAAGATCAAGCTCGCGCGTCGCGTCCACAGCCACCGCCTGAAATGCCCCCAGATGACCCGTTAACAATAATTTTGGCACGGTAAAAACCGCCACCCCGTTATCCAGTAGCTGTTTTTCAATCGCCGGCGCCGCCGCATCAATGACGACCACGGTCACACCGTTTTTCGACAAGGTATCCAAATGCAGCAGCGCGGTATCCAGTTCGGTTGCGATGAACAGGCAGTGTCCAGCGGAGTGATAACTGATTTGAGACGTTGATGAAGGCAGCTCTTGACGAGCTACCCACGCATCAGTCGACGCAGCGAACGACACCGGTTGCTCTGCGTCGTTCATGAGATAACCTCTGCGTCTTTATCACTGCGTTGAGTTGCATGGCTTGCCACATCTTTACGTGTACTTGTACTGGCCCCTGCACCCTCACAGCCATCCAAATCATCCTTGTCACGCTTGGCGTAGTTCAAATCTTTCGCTTCATTCACTGGATCGCCTGAATCGTTTTCGTTCTCGTGTTCTTTGCCTCGGCCTTGCTCTTGCTCTTGCTCTTGCTCTTGCTCGTTTTCGTTTTCGTTTTCGTTTTCGTTTTCGTTTTCGTTTTCGTTTTCGTTTTCGTTTTCGGCCGCATCTTCCCCCTCAACATTTTCATTGTTCGCTTCAGGCTGGGCTGATTCACCCTCGGCAGACGCAGCCGCTTCAGCGTCCCTTGCCTGCTGCTCCTCCAACTCTCGCTGCTTGCGCGCGATGTGCCACTTCATGTCGGAGGTGATCGTATCGCCCAAGGGTTCAAAATTTGTGTAATCGCCGTCGTAATCGTTTAATCCATCACGCACGTTGTACTTGGGTTGCGAAAATACATAGCGCAGCGCAGCCTTACGCAGCGCAGGTGACACGCCTTTGTTAAAAAAACCACTGACATCGCTTTCGGCAGTCAGGGTTTCAAGGGCAGGCATATCATCGTCCGACAGCAGCGGCGTTTCGACAGCTTCGGCGTTGTCCAGCTCAGCCGATTGATTCGGGCTAGCCTCGTCTACAACCGCGGGTGCAACCGCAGGTGATACCTCACCAAACGCCGGTGGTCGATCAAACGGTGAGTGCCGGGCATCAACGGTTGCCTCGTTTAATTCGGTCTGGGCAGGTGTCAGTTTTTGTTCAGTGGCCTGTTGTTTTCGCGACGCCCACCGGTTCAAGAATCCATCAGAGCCGGTTTTATTTGAATCTTCTGCACTCATACCGGTTTGCCATCCTTCGACCAGTTCTTACGTTTGCGTTTCTTGAAAGGCACGGGGCGATAGTGGCTAAGAACAAACCGTTCCATATATTGATATAGCTCTGGAGGTATGCGAGTGGTCAGAACCAGATCATCGGTTTCCGCAAACGCCAGCGCCTCGTCGTAGTCCACGGTGACCGATATGGGATCGATGTCGTGAGCATGCTCGGCCTCGTAGGCATCCCGACAGACCACATAAATCTTCGGCTCATCCGAGATCAGCGCGTGCCAATAACGCTCGCACGCATCTTTGTAAAACGTCACCTGAAAGCCGGACCAGCGATACACGTCTCCGGCGTCTTGCCGGTAAGCCAATTCGCCAGCCTCACAGACGCCTGTTACGCCATCCCCAATCGCCACAGTATCTAGGTACCACGAATGTGACTGCCAAAACTGGCGCTTCACCGCCCGCTTCTCGAGTAAAACGGTGGCAGGAAAGCTCAAACGAGTGGCCAAATCTGGGAGCGATTCGGCTTGTATAACCCTATTTTCCATCGGCGCACTATTGCACGGTGACTCCAGCCAAAGGAAGCGATAAACCTGATTAAAACGCCTGCTTGATACCAATAACCAAACCCTACACCGACAGTTAGTCCCACTGTGAGACAAAATGTCTCTATTTGGTCAAAGTTCTATCCGGTAATGGCCATTTTCGGGGTGACGAGCAGCAACATCAGCATTTAGAGTCTTAGCTTTCAACCACGACGTTGTTGGCATGACTGAACACTTGGCTAAAATCCAACTGACAGACGAAAGCCTGCCACCTGCGCACACGACGTCTGCGGTGAATGAATTTGGCGAAACGCTTGAGGTGCACATTCCAGGAGAACTTCCACTCACCCTGGTTGTTGACGGCATGGAAGTGGTCACCTTGATGACCCTTGGCACCAAACCCGAGGCGTTGGCACTCGGGTATATCCGCAATCAGAAATTAATCGAGGACATTACTGATATTCAGTCTGTAAAAGTGGATTGGGATCGCGAGCGAGTGGACGTCACCACTCATGCCGGCACCGGGATTCGGGATTGGCAGGAAAAAATGAAACGGCGCATCGTAACCAGCGGCTGCGGTCAAGGTACCATTTTCAGTTGCACGGTAGACAAGTTATACGAGGTGCAGCTCACACCGCCGAGCTTGCGACAATCGGAAATTTACGCACTGATCAAAAACGTGGGTCAATTGAACGAGGTATATCGGGTATCTGGGGCGGTGCATGGATGTGGCTTGTGCAGCACTACCGAATCACTGATGCACACCGAAGACGTCGGTCGTCACAATGCAGCCGACGCCATAGCCGGGGAAATGTGGCTCAACCGCATCGATGGCGGTGACAAGATTTTTTATACCACGGGTCGTTTGACTTCCGAGATCGTGATGAAGACTGCGTTCATGGGAATCCCAACTCTGTTCTCGCGCAGTGGCGTTACGAAAATGGGTTTAGAACTTGCGCAAGAGATTGGCATGACCATGATTGCTCGTGCAAAAGGCAAACATTTTTTAGTCTATAACGGTGCAACTAACATCGTTTTCAACGACATACCCACCAGCCGACGCATGCCACCGGCTACGAAAGGGATGCTCGATCTCGCTTAGGCTTGATCTCATTGCGATGGATACCTCATCCAACCAATTCTTGTCGGTTCCTCAGTTAGCAGAACTATTGCACGTTAACGAAAAAAAGGTATACCAACTCGCCGGATGCGGCGCATTACCCGGAACCAAGGTAACCGGTAAATGGATTTTTCCTCGTAAATTAGTGGAAGATTGGCTGCTGGAGAGCAGCCACGGTGGCATACTGCAAGACCGCTTACTGCTCGCAGGTAGTGATGATCGGTTGATGCATCACATCTGTTCGCAAGCCGCTATCGATTGGCAACGAGAGGCCTTGATCAGCTACAGCCCTCACGGCACTCGACATGGGCTGAAAATGCTGGATCAGGGTCGCATCGATGGTTGCTTTATCAATTGGGGCGCCGCCGAACCCAGCGCCCGAAGGCACATGGGGTTGTTGCGCGGTTACCAGAACCATTCCCAGTGGGTCATCGTGAGATGCCTCAAGCGCAGCCAAGGGTTGGTGACTCGAGCTCATGTGTTCCAGCAATGCCGCGCAGACATCCAAACCGACCCCGAATCGCTACTCAGAGATACCTCGCTGCGTTGGGCCATGCGACAAGACGATTCTGGCACGGAACGGCTGCTCGAGGATTTGTGTGCCAGTAAAAACCTGTCGAGCAACGCCTTTAACGTCAGCGGTGTTTTTAACAGCGAACGTGCAGCGGTCGCTTCGGTTAATACCGATGTCGCCGATCTGTGTTGTGGCGTACAAAGCACTGCCCACGACTTCGACCTCGATTACATTCCACTGGCTGATGTCGCGCTAGACTTAGTGATTCCGCAGCGAACGTTTTTTCGCACGCTCGTACAAGAGCTCATCGCCCGGATACAAACCCTAGAACCGAATGACTCAACCACAAAGCTCGATGGCTACGATATCAATCGTTCGTTGCAGTTGGTGTCGCTAGCGACTTAAGCGAGCGCATTCCCCACGGGAGACAGTAAAGAATCAACCTGAGCATCAACCACTACCGGCAGCACGACGGTAAAGGTGGACCCCATACCAAATTCAGATTGCACATCGATTCGGCCACCGTGACGGTGCACGATGCCATAGCTGACCGATAATCCAAGACCGGTCCCCCGCTCTTTACCGGTGGTAAAAAATGGATCAAACAATCGAGCCCTATGCGCAGGCTCTATCCCCGCGCCATTGTCCGATACAACAATAGCCACTTCTCGCTCCTCTCGGTCCTCGGTTTTAATCACCACAAGCCCTGAGCGTGGCACGTCTTTGAGCGCTTCAACCGCGTTGCGCACAAGATTTACTAGGACCTGCTGTAATTCGTGTGGGTCTACGAATGCCTCTTGCGTGCACTGATGTTCTTCCAGGATTTGCACCGAGTTATCAAAAAAATCGTGCCGAATCAAATTGACGGTATCCCCCACCAATTCCGGGAGAGACACCGGTTGAGCCACCGGTGACATAGGCTCGCTTTCGGCTCTGGAATATTGAACCAAACGATGAGTAATTGAACGGATGCGATAAACCTGCTGAATGATCAGATCGATTTCAGTTTGAACATCCGCGCGATCCTCACCAATTTCTGCGATCAGTATATCCATATTGCCTAAAATCACAGCCGTCGGATTGTTGATTTCGTGCGCAACACCGGCTGTGAGTTCGCCCAATGCGGCAAGCTTTTCAGCGGTTTCCAGCTGCAGTCGGGTTTGTCTCAACAAGGTCAGGGAATCAGTTAAGCGCTGATTTTGCTGGCGTAACTCTTGAGTTCGACTTTGTACCGTCTGTTCGAGATACTCAGCGCCCTGTTCAATTTCATGCCGCTGCTCTTCCAATGTATCAAGCATGGCGTCGAACTGCGCGGATAACTCACATATCTCGTTTGCCGACTTTATCGCACCGACACGCTTACGTTTACCGGCAGCCGTTGCACGAATGACCGACGTCAGTGATTCAATGGGACGAAAAATCGATCGCGCGGCCACAGTTGCCACTACTATAGCGAGCAGACACCCGAGCAAAACCAAGCCCGACAACAACGCGATCGTCTTTTGCAAATCCTGTCGAAACGGCGCTTCCAAATAGCCTGCGTATAACATCCCAACCCGTTGCCCGAACACATCGGTTATGGGTTCGTACGCTGATATGTACCAGTCGTTCACCACAAATGCCCGATCCGTCCACGATTCACCACGGTCTAGCACCGCCTCACGAACCTCCTTAGACACTCGAGTGCCCAGCGCTCGGGTTGCATCACTGGACGGCACGTTGGTGGTGATTCGAACATCGTCGAGAAATACGGTAACAGTCCCGATACTACCCGGTGCGAGCGAACCCGGCCCGTACACCAGGTCCCGAATTCGATCGACGAAAGCAAAATCTCTATTCAACAAGGTAGCGCCTTCCAGTAACGCAATACGTTCCCCCGCCATATTATTTACCGACTGTACAGAGCGAATAACCATGGCACGATCCTCTGCTGAACGCTCTGTAGGGACAGCCCTGAGTGTATCGATAAGCGGAAAAACCACTTGTGACGGGATCAGTAAATTGCCTTCTTGCCAGGCATCAGCTGACAATATTTGTATACCCGTGGCCCCACCGGGTGCCGACAGCGTTGATAGAGCACGGTCAGTCAATGGAGAAGCAACTAGTTCGTGCGGCTGCCAACCCGCATCGGTCATTCGCTGTGTTCCATTGTGATTCAGGAGCATCAGATAGTCGAACCGATTCAGACTTTTCTGGGTATTGACCCATGCGTTTAATCGATCGGGATGCCTGAACAATTCTATCAACATTGCGTTGTCGGCCAATGCCTGCACCACACGCTGCTGTTCGTTCTGAATTCGTTGGAAACTGTCGCGAGCAACACGTAGGTCCGTGTTGACCTTAGTGAACAGTTGTTGGTACGTGTAGTCAGTTGACCAGCGTGCTGACACCAGTACCACCGTAAATGCAAGCAACAGCAGCGGCAGCAGAACCAGAGCCAGAAGTTGATAGCGCAAGCTTCCGAAACGTCCCCACCAGTGCCTTGTCGTAAAGCTCACAACGATGGTTTAATCGCGTCAGCGTTTTTCCACAGATGCTCTTTACGTTCCAGCGTTTTTCGGGATACACCCAACACACGCGCCGCGGCTGATTTATTCTGGCCAACCGAACGTAGCACACCTTCTATATGACATCTTTCAACCTTTTCCAAAGGCCAATCCAGCGGGCATGAGAAAGTGAGTGATTCGGTATTGTGCAATGCATCACCATGGGTCACAGCACATTGTCCAACCGAATCCCGAAAGCTATCGGGCGGTAGTCGACCTAATAGCAGGGTGCGCTCGATGACGTTACGCAGTTCTCGCACGTTACCGGGCCAGTGATAATCTCTCAAGCGTTGCCAGTCGGTGTGCATAAGCTCTAATGGCGCTAATCGCATCTCGGTCGACAAACGTTGCATAAAATGTTCAACCAACAGCTCAACGTCATCGAGTCGTTGCCGCAGCGGTGGTACTTGTATCAAGATGACATTCAAACGAAAATACAAGTCTTTCCTAAAGCCCCCCGAATGTGCTAACGCGCCCAAATCTCGGTTAGTCGCCGCCACCACACGGATGTCCACGGGAATTTCGCGCTCAGACCCCACCGGGCGAATCACTCGTTCTTCCAACACCCGCAGTAACTTTGCCTGCATGGTGCTGGGCAACTCACCGATTTCATCGAGAAACAAAGTGCCCTTATCGGCGTGCAACAATAAGCCGTCGCGAGTTTGCATGGCTCCCGTGAAGGCCCCCTTCACATGGCCGAACAGTTCGCTTTCAAACAGTTCCGGAGCGATGGTGCCACAATTGATGGCTACAAACCCTCCACTACGCTGACTGGAATTGTGGATCGTTCTGGCGATCAGTTCTTTTCCCGTTCCAGTCTCTCCTTGAACCAGAACCGTAGACTGGGTCGGTGCTACACGATGAGCCAAGGCCACCGCTTCCTGAATGACCTCGCACTTACCAATCACACCGCTGTCGTGTTTGATTTGTTGCAACTGCAAACGTAACAGCGAGTTCTCGCGAAGTATCTGCTGACGACTTAGAGAACGTTGTATCGACAAGAACATTTGTTCAGCGCGGAAAGGTTTTAAAACAAAGTCGTCGGCACCGTTACGCAGTGCTTCTACCGCCATCTCAAGATCAGCAAACGCCGACATGTAGATTACATGTGTGCGTACACCTCTGTCGCGCAGTTGTCTTAACCAATCCAAACCGGACAGTCCCGGCAAACGGATGTCTACCAGCAATAAATCAAAGTGAATGCGTAAGCGCAGTGCTTCGGCCTCTTCCGCGCTGGCCGCAACTTCCAACAATGCGCAGCGCTTGTCCAGCGCTCGTTGTAGAAAGTTGCGCATTCCCGGTTCGTCGTCCACCACTAATATGGCCGAAGATTTCAGTAGCGCGTCGAGTTCAGCGGCGTCACCGCAGTCCCCGGCGTTCGCCGACCGAGCCTTAACTAAACCGGCGTTAGAATCAGGTCGATTGAGCGTAGATTGTGTCCTTAAGGGCATAGATTGATTTCGTAATGCGCTAGTCCCACACAATAACCGGTTTCACCTCCACGCTCAAGAACGATCGACCGCATCACAGCCAGGCCCACTATAACTGTCACACGCTACCGTTGCATTCGATTCGGCAGATCCGCTATTCGGCCTTTTTGACTCGGATCGATTTCTCACCTACCGTTTGACCATTCATGCTTTTCATGGCAGCTTTCGCCTCACCGACCTTGGGCATCTCAACAAATCCAAAGCCTTTTGACATCCCAGTGACCTTGTCCATCACCAAGGTGCAGGACTGCACCACACCGTATGATTCGAACAGTTCAACGATGTCCGCTTCCGTGGTGGAGCGATCCAGATTTCTTATCAATAACTTCATGAGGTTTCCGAAGGGATAGTCCGAGTTGCAGGCGCTGTCCATCATACCCCTGCCTCAGCGAGGTTCTGTAGCGTTCAAGCAGTCTTAAATTAAACAACCCAGTGCAACGCTCGGAGACAAACAGCTCTAATTGTCTGTATCCTCCGTACATTCAGCATGCGGATAAATTCCCTCCAAGCACCGACTGAAACGACAAATGTCACACCAGAGCCGACCGTCTATTACGATGGCGATTGCCCCAAGCCGCGATGGCTGGGCCACCTGTCAGCGACCCGCCCTGCACTGTGGATACTTGAACCTTTCTATCGTTTGTTTCTACAGTTGCGACCCCTGTGGCGTCCAAAGAGTTAATTAACGCTACCTTGGATTCAAGTCACACCAGCAGCATCCTGACATAGTGCATCGTCTTCATTTTTATAGTCAAATAAGTTCCGTGGGTAGGACGCGAGCTGAGGTAGCATTTCCTGCCATGCATGACCGTGAACCGCTTCCATCAACCATCTAACGGTGACAGGAACTGTCTCGGCGTATGGGATCTTGCTTCTAGCCACCGATTCACAGACAAATGGGTGTGGTATTGACCAAGGGCTAGCGCCCATGCTTGGGGGATACGGCTCATCAGCTAATCCAACCAGTTCGGTATTGCTGTCCATGACATCAATGATAGCGTGACCGATCTCCCTGACTGACGGGCTGTCCGCGTCAGCCACGTTAATGATCGCCGGAAGAGTTTTATCATTCAAGCGTGCAACGACATCGGCGATGGCAGATGTCGAGGTTGTTTGGAAACGACTACGACCGTCATAAGCGAGTGGAATCTGCTGACGTCCATCCAGTATCCGTTTAACAAACCACCATTCCCGACAATGCTTGCTATAGCGTCCGTGAATGGCACAAGGCCGCAGTACGGTCACCGGAACTTTGGCTTTATCAAGAAGCTCTAGCTCCATTGCGATTTTTTTGGTCGAGTAGGTCTCCGGCCCCGGTAGAACCGTTGATGTTTGTTCAGTTATCGCACCATCAAAAACCGGAAAACCACAATCTTTCGCCTCATCGAGCGTTCGGCCAGCGGAATCCGTGTACACACTAGCGCTGGATATGACCACGATTCTTTTGATTCGAGACTGCACCTCGAGCAGTTTGCGTGCGTCTGTTGCATCGAACGCAACACACGAAACTAACAGATCGAACTCCCCAGTCAATGCAGTACTAAGGTCAGCAGGCTTTCTGATGTCCAATTCAACATGTTGCCAGAGCCCACCAAAGGTTGGCGGCTGACGACTACTTAAAATGACATCCCAACCATCGCTAGCGAGTCGATTAGCGATGGCAAACCCAATTTGCCCTGACCCTCCAATGATAAAAGCGTTTGGCATGGTTACAAAATCCGTCCAGGGTGAGAAATTCTTGATGTCAAGGATCCGAAACGCAGCGCTAGTCTATCTGCACAACAAATCGCATAGAGCCTTCGGGCGTTTTTCCAACTTACCGCCCCTGTGACGCGCTGTTGAGCGTCCCAATGCTGCTGATGACTTGAAATCCATTCCTCAGCCATTCCATCCGAGGATGGGTGCGGTAGGTGTTGTGTTTAAATATACAACAAAGACAACCCATCACGAAACAGATGAACTTTGGCTGGATCCGCACTCAGATGTACGGTGCTTTTTCGCAACCCCAAGTGGATACCGGGCAGTTTGGCAACGACTGGCGTGTCACCGTTGGGCATGTACAGTAAGGTCACCTCACCTAAAGCTTCAGTAAAGTCTACTTCGCCGGAAAACAAGGCCTTGCCTTCTGCGCTACCAGGATCGTCTACCCGCACAAGATCTTCCGGCCGTACGCCCACGTTCACTCTAGCGCCGTGGTCAGAATCCAGCGTTGCTACCGTCGAGATGGCTTTGCCACCACCATCTAAATCGATCGTGGTTTGTGCCCCGGTTTCTGCTACGGTGCCGGGCAGCAGGTTCATGGCAGGTGAACCAATGAACTGTGCAACAAATTCGTTCTGGGGTTTTTCGTAGAGATCGAGCGGGGTACCAACCTGAGCGATACGTTGATTGGCGAGGACGACGATGCGGGTCGCCAGGGTCATGGCTTCGACCTGATCGTGGGTGACGTAGATCATGGTGGAGTCGGGCATCTGTTCTTTGAGCTGCGCTATCTCGATACGGGTTGCCACGCGCAATGCAGCATCGAGATTTGATAAGGGCTCATCGAACAGATAGACTTTGGGGTCGCGTACGATAGACCTCCCAATAGCGACTCGTTGCCGTTGCCCACCGGACAACGCTTTTGGCAATCGATCCAGATAGGGTTCGAGTTGCAGTATGCGCGCAGCATTATCGATAGCGGCATTAATTTCAGCTTTGGATTTTTTAGCGATCTTTAACGCAAACGCCATATTCTCGCGAACCGTCATATGCGGATACAGTGCGTAGGATTGAAACACCATGGCGATTCCTCGCATACTAGGCGGCATATCGTTTACTCGAACGCCATCGATTTGAAGCTCACCGCCACTGATTTTCTCCAGCCCGGCAATCATCCGTAGCAGCGTGGATTTACCGCAGCCTGATGGGCCGACAAATACGATCAGTTCACCCTGCTGAATGTCCAGATTGATGTCTCGCAGCACCGCAACGGAACCACTGTAGGACTTTGAGATATCGGTTAACTTCAGGTTTGCCATAGCGG
>CALFBL010000280.1 GCA_937951695.1 uncultured Granulosicoccaceae bacterium
GCGACAGTGGTTCCGACACGGGCGACGACGCTTCTGTTCCACTGACCGTTATTCTCACGGATCCGATACCATGAACACGTGGCAAAAAGTTTTACGCACACTGCCTAGTGCAGGACTGATCTCGGCACTTTCGGCCTGCAGCGCCGGAGGCGATGGTTCAGCGAACGTGGACGATAGCGGCGGGATGGTAGTCTCTGCGCCGCCCATTTTATTGAATGCCCGAAACGTCAATCGCAACGCGTTGAGTCCGACCGTTCGGCTGAACGATGGCACGGTTATTCCAATGTCACTGGATGAAAATAACGCTTGGCGTGGGCAGGTGCAGGTCGACCCAAACACCACTTACGTACTCACTATCGAGTGGAATGAGCAACTCTCCACAGGCCCACTGATCCTTGCGTCCTTAAGTCAGGAGGTCTTTGTCGGTGCTGACGGTGAAGTCGTCCAAAATGTCGCTGCCAGTGCGTACTCCACCCAACACGACGACGATCTTGATTCGTTTACCAATTTGCAAGAACGCGAATTTGGCAGCAACCCAACCAGCGACGCCAGTGTGCCGTCTAACCCCTCAACGGAATCGGACAACAACCCTAGTGATCCAGATCCAGATCCAGATCCTAACACCAGCAATGGAAACGCCAATGGTAATAACAGCGACGAGCTGGGCGGTGCCACGGTGGTGATTCCCCGAGTTGCAGCCGACAATGCACCTGACATCGATGGACTTGGAGTGGTGGAACTAGCCTCTGACGGGTCCTTGTTGGGCGAATGGTCCGATGCGGTACAGTTTGACGTCAATGGCGCCCTACTGGGCATCAACAACCTGATGATCGATGCCGGTGTAAATGAAGACAACGGCGACCCACATCGTCGCTGGGCGGCTTTGCACGATGGTGAGCGCATGTACATCCTGGTGCTGGTGGACGATGTCGGCTTGCGTTTCGGAGATTCAGGCGACGAGGTCTGGAGCGATGACGCGGTGGAATTGTTTATCGATGCCGACAACAGTAAAAACCTGGTCTGGGGCGATAACGACGATTTCCAATTCCTGATTCCTGGTGTCACTCCCAACGGAGATGCCAATAATAACCTTACCAGTGCTGCAGCTGCCAACAGTCGATTTCTGGTAGGTATTCAGGCATCTACAGTCGACGTGGATATTCGTTTCGCCACCGGCCCTGGCATCGGTCCTGATGGAATACGTCAGCCGCGCTTTGAGCAAGATGTGTATGAAATCTCGTTCGACCTCGACGACGCTGGCATCGAGCTAGGCGAACCGTTCGGTTTCGAACTGCAGGTTGATGACGACGACAACGGTGATGATCGGGACGCTAAATGGGGTTGGTTTCACCCGGCCCGCGATGATGTTGATACCGATCTGACGTTTGTAAACCCCTCCATTATGGGTACCGTGATTCTGGGTCAGTAGTATTTGATCGCCGGCACGGGCGGTTTTATTAGTTACTTGCCACAGAGCTGATTAACGTGTGGACAGCCCGGTGTCCGCTGCTATCCGCCAGAATGAAGGCGCTGATACCGTTATTGTCGCGTTGATGTGGATTGGCGCCTGCGCGCAGTAACGAATCCACCAACCGTGACTTACCCTGCGCCACTGCTGCAATCAGCGCATTGCGCCCCAGTTTGTCTGTAGCGTCGAGCTCAGCACCAGCGCGAAGCAGATGAGACACCAACTGCGAGTAACCCTTTTTGGTGGCATCAATGAGCGGATAGCTGCCACCTGACGTGCGAACGTTGACATCCGCACCTGCATCGATCAGATATTTCGCAATCACCGGCTGTTCAGCCGCGATCGATGCGGCAAGAGCGGTGTTTCCGGTTCGAGAAGTCGCGTTGACATCAACCCCCGCTTCAATCAAAGCGCCGATTATTCTGACCAACTGCTGATGAGGTGCACGCTCGATGACCTCAGCCAATACATGGTCATCAATGTTGCCGCTGATTGGGTGCTCACGTATCAGCATAGCCACAATATCTGCGCAACCGGAGAAGGCGGCGTCTTCAAACAAGGTTGCCTCACGCCAATCTCGGCTAAGTAAATCAACGCCTGGGTTATCGCGCAGTAACGCGTGTACCTCATCGACGTTACACTGACGTAGAGCGCTGGACAGTCGAGCGAAGAGCGCTTTGGAAAACACCGGCAGCGATTCCACGTACCCTGTCAGAGCGTCGACGCATTCTGGTTTGGACACATGTGATTTAAGTGGTTTGCCGTTAATTTTTCCGTCCCCAGGGATTTCGCCCTCAGCCCTGAGTATGGATGCCAGACGCGGCGAATGGCATTCATTGGCTGCGGTGCGCAACGACACGTACAGGTGCCGCAGCCGCCTCTCATCGTTGACCGGCGCCGTGCCGCTGATCTGATTCACACGATGACCGGCAAATTTGGGATTGTTCTTCGCGGACACCATCAACACGTAATGATCGCCACCTAGGCGAGCATCGGTATCCTGCGCATACTCCAATGCGCTCTTGCCGTGATAGTCGGTGCTGCGCACCGACGCTCCGTGGCTTAATAAAGTCGCGACGATTGCTGAACGATCGCTGGCGATGGCCACCATCAACGGGG
>CALFBL010000281.1 GCA_937951695.1 uncultured Granulosicoccaceae bacterium
CGCCTGAAGTGCGAGACCATCAACGATGCCCGGTGCTTTTTGACGTTCGATAAACGCGATTTTGGAGCCCGCCAGAGCTACCCGCAAAGCCAGATACGTAAGGTAGGCGATCGATGCGTACAGTAAGACAGGCCTTACCACGGGATGTGCCAGCACCAACCCGGCAACACCGGTCACCACCGCCAAGGCAACCAGATTGGTGCCGATAAACAATCCAATCACGTAGCGACGCGCGGGTTGCTGACCAAAGGAGGCGCCTACACCGGCGGTGGACAACACACCGGGGCCCGGTGTGATCAATAGAAAAAATACGGCCGTTAGAAAAATGAACAATCGCGAACTCCGGGCGGGTGCATGGCCTAACCCTTCGGGGGAACACACAGGGAGACGGGGTGGTCTACGCCACGCTCATAAAGTGCGTTCATCACAAAGGCTTAAGCCATTTGTCATCAACCAAAAACGGATTGTCAGGCATGTGTTTATCCACAGCAGCGGCCCATTCGGCCACGACGGCGTTTTCCATCCACGCGGTATTGCCCTGCAAGCCGAACCGGTGTGAATAGACGATGAGCGCATAGGCGGATAAATCCGCCAGACTTACCTCATTTCGTCCGCCCAGATAAGGTCCTGAATCGAGGCGCTCGACAAACTCTTTAATAATTGTTTGTTGATACTGCGCCAGTGACTGTGTGCGATCCATAGTGTCCACTAGGGCGACGATAAACTTCGCACGGCGCAACAGCACCGGCCACAGAAATCGTACCCATCTTGGCAGTCGTGTTGTTTCATCTACGGCACGTGATAACCGCCAGCCGTTTCTCAAGCCGATGCTCATAGAGGGCCAGTCAACCACCAATCTGAATCCCGACGGTATCAGTCGATCGGTCACCCAATGATCAAGCGCCATGATTTTCTCTCGCTCTGCGCGCGATGGTGGCAGTATCGGAACGGCGGGAAATCGTTCTTCTAACCACACTCCGATATCCGATGATTCAATTTTCCATTCCTCGCCTATCTGCAGTACCGGTACCTGATGCTTCTTGGTAAAGGCGACTTGTTTAAACGTAATTGGACTGACGCCCACGACCTGATAGTCAATCTTCTTGTACGCCAGATAACAGGAAACTTTTATCGCATAAGGACTGGTCGGGATAGCATACAGCCGTACTGTTTCACTCGTATTATTCACAGTGGCGATCGTCCGATTGGTTAGGGGTGTCTGTTCGGCCTGGACTGGCTGTCGCCGGGATTTTATGAATGGTCCGGACTACAGGCCCAGTTCACTTAAGCTCGCATGCTCATCAGGCCTGCGACCCAGTGGCCAGTGAAATTTGCGTTCCGACTCTTTTATGGCCAAGTCATTGATGCTGGCATGGCGATACTGCATCAATCCACTTTCTGCAAACTCCCAATTCTCGTTGCCGTAGGAGCGGAACCAGTTGCCGCTGTCATCGCGGGATTCATAAGCGTAACGCACAGCAATACGGTTCTCAGTAAACGCCCACAGCTCTTTGATCAGTCGATAATCCAGCTCTTGAATCCACTTGGCTTTAAGAAACGCTTCAGCTTCCTCCCGATTGGTCACAAAAGTGGTTCGATTGCGCCAACGGGTATCGCTGGTATAGGCCAAAGCGACTTTACTTGCGTCCCGACTGTTCCAGCCGTCTTCAGCTAACCGCACTTTTTGCACAGCTGTTTCATGGCTAAACGGGGGGAAGGGAGGTCTTGATTCCATACGTTTTTTTCCAATATAATAAAAATAAGCGAGTGTTCAGCGTCAGGAAATGAATTTCAGGCACGGATTTCTGCTTGATGCGCCTTGACGAAATCCGCCATAGAATTGAATTGAAAGTTCACCTCGGGTAACTCTCCCGGGTTCATGGTCGCGCCAAAACCTTGCTGTTCGTAACGACGATAAATCCAGCAGGAAGCGATCCCGTGTCGTTTTCCGGGTACATGATCGTGAAACATGCTTTCAGCGGTATGTAGAATATCGTTTTTCTCGATACCCTGCGCTGCCAATTTCTCAAACATATATTCGAAATTACCATCTGATGGCTTATACGAACCTACATCTTCGGCCGTGTAAATCGCATCAAACTCTGCCTCCAGACGCTCGTTACTACCAGAAAAACTTCGATTGTCTACGTTGGATAATATAATTAGCTTGTAGTGCTGTTTCAGGTACTTCAGCGCATCTGCCGAATCTGCAAAAGCGGGCCAGTCTTTCACCGAATTGCCGTATTTTTCACACGCCTCAATGGTGGCTGACAGGCCCCATTCTTCAGCGAGTCGTTTGTAGACAATGGCGAGCAATTCAGAGTATCGCAATCCCGGTGTCCAGCTTTGTTGAGAGGATTCGTGTCGCGCATGAGCCTCCAGAATTTGATCTCTGGTTAGTTGCTCCTGTCGTTGTTGGGTCAGCGGTTTCAACCCATTGACCATTCCAGTTTCCCAATCAATCAAAGTGCCGTAGCAATCGAAGGTAAGGGCTTTGAAGTCGGTTAGCTTCATTAGTTTACTCCGTATTATTGGTACTGCGGCAACTTATTGGTATTGAGGCAACTGGCAGCCGCTAAGCCTCGTTACGAATATGATCGACAAACTCGCTGGACAAGGTATTGTTAACTGGCATCCGCTGAGTACGTTTGTAGTTTCGCACCGCGCGCAGTGTCTCTTTTCCGGGTATTCCATCAATGCCGCCTGTGTAGAGCCCACGCAAAGATAAGGTTTCCTGGATGAGCATAATTTCGTCGGTGGTGGCCAGCGGTGAACCCCGATCATTGAGTTGTGTCAGCAGCATCGTCAGTGCTTTTCAATCAAGTGGCCTGTTTCGGGTAGCATAACCAGAATTCCATTCGTTTGCAGGCCGCCATGACCACACTGAACACCAGCTGGCAAACACTCGCTGTTAGTTGCGATGCGCGCGATGTGGTCGGCGTAAGCCTAAACGTCCCAGCTAAGCGTAACGTGTTGTCATCACTGATGATCGAAGAGTTGACGCGCGTGGCCGATCAATTGAGAAGTTGCTCATCGACGCGAGCGGTCGTGCTGCGCGGCGCCGGCAAAGTATTTTGCGCCGGCGGCGACCTAAATTGGATGAAGCAACAGATCAACGCAACGCGCCGCGAGCGCATTCACGAAGCCACTCGCTTGGCGATGATGCTCAATGCCTGGAACACGTTACCCAAACCGGTGATCGGAGCTGTGCACGGCGGGGCCTATGGTGGCGGAGCGGGCTTAGCGTGCGTATGTGATGTCGCCATCGCTGCGGCAGACACACAGTTCGGGTTTACCGAAACGAAAATAGGTCTTATACCCTCGACCATTGGCCCCTATGTGTTGGCACGCCTGGGTGAGGCCAACGCCAGACGCGTGTTAATGTCGGCACGACTGTTCGGAGCTGATGAGGCGGTGCGATTAGGCTTGGTAGCGCGAGCGGTGCCGAGTGAGGATCTCGATTCGGCAGTAGAGGCAGAAGTGCTGCCGTATTTAGGCACAGCTCCCGGAGCTGTGGGCGCTGCTAAAGGGTTAGCACTCGCGTTAGGGAGTCGAATCGATCAGAGCGCCATCGATGAATCCATCCGACGGTTGGCGGATACTTGGGAGAGCGATGAGGCGGCGGCGGGGATCGATGCGTTTCTAAATCGCACCCAACCGCCATGGACGAAAGAATGAGGTACGGGCTTCGCTTGCTGTTTGCAATCGAGACCCGTATAGTAAACGAACGGTCGTTCGTATGATAAGCCACCTCGGTTGACAGCACTCAATAGCAAGGTCTGCCGTCCGCATTGTGTTCACGAGCTTAGAGGGGTATGGACTCAAAACATCCACGAAACCCAACGCGGAGCCTGCTCTTAAACCACGCGCGTCGCCTGTTCGCCGAACGCGGGTTCAGCGCCGTGTCGATGCGTGATATCGCGCGCTCGGTCGGGCTACAACAAAGCTCGATTTACAATCATTTTGACAGCAAACAATCGATTTTGATCGAGCTGCTGCGTGGGCACATGCTCACCCTCAATCAATGTCGCAATGATTGGCTCAGCGATGAGGTCTCGGCAACCGAGCAACTGATCGCTTTCACCCAATTTCATGTGGCCTACCACATCGATTTCCCCGATGACGTATTTATAGCCTATATGGAGCTCAGAAGCCTTGAACCTGACAACAGGAAAGCGCTGGTGCGGCTACGTGATGAATACGAACTGAGCTTGCAAGCCATCGTGCAACAGGGTGTGACCGCCGGTGAGTTTCAGTGCGTCGATGTAGCCGTTCATACCCGCGCGATCATTGCGATGCTTACGGGTGTGACCGTGTGGTATCGGCACGATGGTCGGCTTGATAAGGACACGGTGATACACAGTTACGTGACCGCCGCGTTGCAAAGTCTGGGAATACCCGCTAACGATGTCGCTCATCAACACGAACTAAAAAAGGTGAAACATGTTTAACCATTCGCTGGATTTTGCGCTCGGTGAGGACATCGATGCGTTGCAGGCAACGGTGCGGCGATTTGCCCAAGAAGAAATCGCACCCAGAGCTGCCGAAATAGACAGTAGCAATGAGTTCCCAGCAGAATTTTGGCAGAAAATGGGCGAACTGGGTCTTCACGGTATTACGGTACCGGAGGCGTACGGTGGCGCCAACATGGGGTACCTGGCTCATACCATCGCTATTGAGGAGATCAGCCGTGCCAGCGCATCGGTTGGTTTAAGTTATGGTGCGCATTCCAATTTGTGTGTCAATCAGATCAATCGCTGGGGGACAGACGCTCAAAAGGCTGCGTACTTGCCAAAGCTCATTACCGGTGAGCAGGTTGGGTCTTTGGCGATGTCTGAACCCGGGTCAGGATCGGACGTGATATCGATGCAATTGCGCGCTGAAAAACGCAACGATCGTTACGTACTCAACGGCAACAAAATGTGGATCACCAACGGGCCGAACGCCAACACGCTGGTGGTGTACGCGAAAACTGATCCCGATGCGGGGTCCAAAGGCATCACCGCATTTCTGATTGAACGAACCATGGCCGGTTTTTCCACCGCGCAAAAGCTCGACAAGCTTGGCATGCGAGGGTCCAACACCTGTGAGTTGGTGTTCGAAGATGTGGACGTGCCGTTAGACAATGTGCTTGGGGAGGAAGGTGAGGGCGCCAAGGTGTTAATGTCGGGGCTGGACTTTGAACGGGTGGTGTTGGCAGCAGGTCCCTTGGGCATCATGGCCGCGGCTTTGGATGTGGTCGTGCCTTATGTGCACGAACGAAAACAATTTGGTCAGGCCATTGGCACCTTTCAACTTATGCAAGGCAAGCTGGC
>CALFBL010000282.1 GCA_937951695.1 uncultured Granulosicoccaceae bacterium
GATGCCGGGCCTCATCGAAGGCCATTGTCACACCATGGAGGGCATGCTATGGCGCTATGCCTACTGCGGCTATTTTGACCGAATGAATCCGTCGGGCCAGATTGAACCGGGCTTGAAATCTATTGATGCGGTCATTGAGCATTTAAAGATCATCGAGGCGAGCCTAGAGGATCCTGACGCGCCGCTACCTGGTTGGTCTATTGACCCTATTTATTTCAATAACATCCGCATCACTCGTCACGATTTGGACAAGGTCTCCACCACCCGCCCGATAGGCATCCTGCATGCCTCGGTCCATATTATGAACGTGAACACACGTGCTTTGGAGCTGGCTGGCTGGATGCGTCAGGGAATCGAACATGAAGGCCTGCCATTGGGGGAAGACGGTTTGCCAACCGGCGAGCTCAAGGGCCCCGATGTAATGACGCCTGCAGGGGAATTTGTCGGCTTTGATCGCGACCTGCTGCATTGTGATGATCGCGGCCTTCGCGACTTCGCCCGTCTGTGCGTGCGCACGGGCGTTACCACGGCCACCGAACTTGCCAGCCGACTGGCAGAGAATACCGTGGCTGTGACAAAGGAGGTGACTGCCGAGCCTGACTATCCGGTCCGGATTGTTGCGCTGCGATTTCATCACGGTGCATCACCCAAAGAACTGGTCAAACAAGTGCTGGAGCTCAAGCAGCAATCCACACCACAGTACCGACTCGGTGCTATCAAGATTGTGGCGGACGGATCAATACAGGGATTTTCTGCGCGTATCAATTATCCTGGTTACTACAACGGCGCGCCGAATGGCTTGTGGTACATAGCACCGGAGCAACTCTCTGAGATCTTCCATCTCGCGTTGCAAAACGACATTCTGGTTCATACACATACCAATGGCGATGAAGCAACTGATCTTGTACTGGACCTGTTGGAAGAGGCGCTGCGTGCTCATCCGAACTTTGATCATCGCTTTACCATTCAACACGGTCAGCTTGCCAGCGCCGCACAGTTTCGGCGCATAGCCAAACTTGGCATGTGTGTAAACCTGTTTGCCAATCATCACTTCTATTGGGGCGATGAACACTATCGGCTCAGCGTCGGTCCGGAGCGTGCAACGCGCATGAACGCCTGCCGCACGGCACTGAATAATCGAGTACCGCTAGCTATTCACTCCGATGCACCGATTACGCCACTCGGACCACTATTTACAGCCTGGGGAGCAATGACACGATTGACAAACTCGGGACGCACCCAAGGTGACTATGAAAAAATTAACATCGACGAAGCGCTGGAAGCTATCACGCTCGGCGCCGCCTACACCCTAAAGCTCGACGGTGAGCTCGGTTCCATTGAAGCAGGCAAGCAGGCCGATTTCGCGGTACTTGAATCCGATCCGACAACCGCTGATTCTTTAAAGGATGTAAAGGTCTGGGGCACTGTTCAGGGCGGGCGAGTATTTGCCGCCAGCGACTTGTAGCGGATGAGCTCCAACCCGTTACCAGTTTCAATCATTGGCGGCTACCTGGGGAGCGGCAAAACCACGCTGATCAATCACCTGATCAGGCACAGTGGGCAGACGCGTATCGCGGTGCTGGTTAATGATTTTGGTGAGCTGGGTATCGATGCGGACCTGATAGAGGCCGATGATGGCAATGTTATCAGTCTCAGTGGTGGGTGTATTTGCTGCAGCTACGGCAATGATCTGTCCATGGCGCTAATGGATGTCATTGCACTCAGCCCCACACCCGATCACATCGTTATCGAATCCAGTGGCGTTGCGCTTCCCGGTGCCATTGCATCGAGTATCGCACTGTTGTCCGGGCTAAAACTGTTTGGCATTGTTGTGCTCGCAGATGCTGAAACCATCCGCAAGCAGGCCACTGATCGATACGTGGCAGACACTATTGATCGTCAGCTATCACATGCCGACCTAGTTGTACTCAATAAAGCGGACTTGCCAGAGCCGGCTGTATTAGCCAAAACCAAGCACTGGCTGACAGAGCACTGGCCTGATACCAGGCTCATTTCAGCCACTCATTCGATGATTCCAATAAGCCTGCTGCTGGACAACCCGCTAATTGATAAATCGACAGACACCAGCTGGAACCTCTCCGCACATGTGCTGCACGCATCGGCCTTTCATACATTCGTCGTTACACCGCCTGCAAACATTAGTGCCGTACAAGTGGCCCGCGCACTGGCCAGCGATAGCTGCGCACTGGCACGCGCCAAGGGCTTCATAGAGTCATCTGATGGCACCCGTCACCTCGTGCAGGTGGTTGGCAGTCGCTGGACAGTGACCAGCGGCACACAGGATTATGCCAATGCTACGAATACCGGCCAGATCGTTTGTATAGGCCTATCACAGACGGTGGACGAAGATGCAATCAAGTCGCACATCAACCAACTGAGGGAACAGACCTAAACCTGCTGCACTGACAACTCATCAACTATGCGTTAACAAATAATGTCATCTGGCACACGGGTCATGCACTTATCCCGCTGATCATCCCAACCGGCTGGAAATCTGATGACGTAGTTTTGCGTGCATCGCCGCCGGTCTTGGTAAGGCGGTGTTTCCATTTTCCGAATGAAGCCAGCGCGATCTCTTGATCGGCACAGAACGCTCGTAAGCAGACCGGAGGATCCGACGGGACTGGGTTGATATCAACATGTGCTGGGTGGAGCGTGTTTACGCCGTTTCGGTTACCATTACTCGTCTCTATAAAAGAAAATGGCAATCCCAAAATTATGGGTGCATCGATGGTGGTGGTATGGGTGGCCCACTCTTCTAATCGATAACTGCCCCCCCCCTTTTAGACAGGCCAATCACTACCGCAACGAAAATAACATCAAGCAACCGCTGCTCGATAGTTCAAGAATGCCTGCGCCGGCAACGCTTGGTGTAATTTCCATGTGATCGCCATAGGTCGGTCACCAGTATGCGACGCATAATCGCAAAGCCCTGCACAGAGGTACGGAGCTGTTCGTCCGAAGTCATCTTTCTTCGCTCGCCTTATGAACAATGCAACTTTACTACCGTTAGCCCTGTGATGTATATAACGTTGCCCAGTGATCGAACCTTGCTTTGTCTGACTTTGACTCTCCCAATGAAAACTAGTGCGACTGATGGCGTAGTCGCGATACATAGTCGACGGACTGAAATCGCGTTCACTTTTATTCAGCGTGATAAAGAACAGATCAATCCCGTGATCTTTGACCCACTTGACACCTTCTCGCAACTGCGGTGGCTTTTCAGGCGAACCAATGTCAAACGCAGCTAGAACCTCATCGCGACTGTAGTTGGCGTGTATCGACAGAGGAACGTCTGCACCAAAAACGGAGTTGGAAGGCTTTATGTTATTTGTTGAAGCAAGCAGAGTAAGCATCTGACGTAGCTCTTGCAGTAGTGGCTTACAACGCCACAGCCGTTTCCACCCATCCTGTATCGACGATCCCTTATTTACTCCCCATATCAAGTAGTGAAACTGCGTGGCCAGGCGGCGCACATTTACGGGAAGATCAGCACTCACAGGCGGTGTGTCGTCGTTGAGCAATTTCAGGAAGTACGTAAGACGGTGGTGATCGTCCACGTGCAACATCCGACCAATAGCCCGGCCAAGCGTGTGCTCATCGCTTCCAACTTCCCCAATCAGATGACCAGCCGCTCGGCGAAGCTCCGTATAGTAGTGCTTGCTTGAATAAATATCTGGAAGCTCTAATCCGGTGGCTTCGAGAAAAGAGGCCAGCTCCATATCTCCCAGCTCACTCGCCTCCTTTTTTCTGTCCGCCCACTTATAAGGAATCGCCGTCTGAATATTTTGAAGCACCGCCTGCTTGCTGATCTTGTCCAGCGAAATCGCACAACCAGCTGGCAAGAACGGAAAATCGTCTTGAATCTGTTTCTCCAGCTCAGGGCGAGTGCCGCCGAGTAACTTCCTGAAACGTTGATCAAAACGAAAATCTGCACGCTGGTGCCCTACGAAATCCAGCACTGTCAGCACGTTCTTTACCGAGTGCGCGCCATCTTCGGTTCGACGCAGACCTCGACCGAGTTGTTGAAGAAAGACTGTGGCGCTCTCCGTCGGCCGAAGAAATAGCACAGTGTCCACTTCAGGTATGTCAACACCCTCATTGAATACATCGATTGCGAAAATAGCTTGAATGGTACCGATGCGTAGCTGCTCTATAGCGTCTGATCGTACATCCCTCGATGTTGTGCCCGTAACAGCAACTGCTTTCAATCCGGCTGCTTGGAATCCGTCGGTCATAAAATGCGCGTGATCTACAGAAACACAGAATCCAAGGGCACGCATCGATGTGACGTCGGTTACCTTCTCTTTCACAGCTTGAAGCACTTTGCCAAGCCACACATTGTCAGCGGTGTACAGATTAGTCAACTCCTTGGTGTGATAACCCCCTTTGACCCAAGACACGTTCGACAAGTCTGTGCCGTCAGCGACACCGTAGTAATGGAATGGTGACAACAGCCCTTGCTCGAGCGCATCCCACAGTCGAAGCTCAGCCGCGATTCTCCCATTAAAGTAATCTGCGACGTTGACGCCATCTGCGCGTTCTGGTGTCGCTGTCAATCCGAGTAACTCACGAGGCTGCACCCAATCGAGCAAACGCCGGTAGCTTCGTGCTTCAGCATGATGAAATTCGTCAACAATGACAACATCAAAATGATCTTCAGGTAGTTTATCTAGCTTCCCAGCATTAATGCTTTGGATTGAAGCAAACACATGTGTCCAGTTCTCCGGATGTTCACCGTCAACCCACAGCTCTCCAAAGGATCCAGAGCGCAATGCAAGCCTAAATGTACTCAGGCTCTGACGCAGTATTTCCTTCCTGTGTGCAACGAACAACAAATTGGCGCGACCGGTGTCACCATTTAAGCGGTGACAAAGGTTACGGTAATCAATCGCCGCCATAACAGTTTTGCCAGTGCCTGTCGCTGCGACGATGAGATTGCGATGGTGGCCCAACGTTCGCTCAATTTCGACGCACTCAAGCAACCCCTGCTGGAAGGGCTTTGGCATAAGATCCACGAAAGACAAATCAAAATCACTAGTGTTCTTCGGCTGCGTCGCAGCCCGATGTTGGGCTGTAAACTCGTCCGCGACATAGGGCACGAAATTGTCGTCACACCAGTAAGACTCGAATGTAGCATCGAATTTTTCGACCACCGCGGCGTTACCCACTACCGACGCGCGAACATTCCACTCAAGGCCCGTAACCTGCGCCTGATGTGTAAGGTTCGAAGATCCGATATAGACGGTTGTGAACCCACTGTGCCGGCGAAATAACCAAGCCTTGGCGTGTAACCGAGTGGCAGTGCGATCATATGACACACGTACCGTTGCACCGGCCCGGCACAACTCATCCAGCGCTCGTTGCTCTGTTGTGCCGGTATAGGTGGTGGTCATCACGCGAACTACCCCACCCTGTTCTGTCAACCGACGTATGTGCGGAAGCAGCTCTCGAATACCGGAAAAGCGGATAAAGGCGCCCAGAATATCGACGCCATCTGCCGATGCCAATTCAGATTCCAGCTGCCGTACCAGTGAGGGCTCACCCGGCGCATTGGTCAATAGGGCGGTTTGTGCGAGCGCCGTCTTCGGATGAGGTGCCGAGGCTGCTTTATCCAGTGGATCTGCAGAAGTTAATGACGACAATACACGCGGTGTAGGGACAGCCGCGATGGACTCTTTAACCGCCTGCAGTTCTGACCACTGTTTGGCAATGAGACCAATTATCCGATTGACCAAGTCAGCGCCTTGCACGACCCGATCCTTCTCAGGGATTCCAGCGATGGATAGTCGCACTACTGTGGCAATCAAACGCGAATATTGTTCTGCTGCCTCAGCTGCGTCAACTTTTTTTATCGTGCTGACAAGATCCGTA
>CALFBL010000283.1 GCA_937951695.1 uncultured Granulosicoccaceae bacterium
CACATCAATTCCCCCCATAAAATAAGCCAGCGATAGGAAGATTACCCATTGATGAGTGCGGCGCTTGCCGTGCAGCAGCCCACGTAAGGGAATCAGTAGTGGAAACAACAGCAGCATCAACACAAAGCTGCGCGGGAACGATTCCGGTGGTGCGATCCAAGTAAACCAGTTCAGTATCAGCAGTAGTAAACCGAAGTAGCCTGCCAGCGATACCCACCGGTACTGAGTGATTTTTGACATTACTCGGGTCCGCTCACCTTTAATCTGGATGCAATCGTGGCAACACGGCTGCCGAGTTGTTGGCACAACGCACTTTCTATAGGATCCAGAGGGTTGTTACCAGACTCTCCAGAGTGGTGGCTGGCGCCATAAGGGGTACCGCCGTGTTGAGTACGCATCAAATCCGGCGACGTGTAGGGCAGGCCAACAATGAGCATGCCGTGGTGCAGCATCGGCACGTGTGCGCTCAGCAAGGTGGCCTCCTGACCTCCATGCAGGCTGCCCGTACTCGTGAATACGGCTGCAGGTTTACCTACCAGAGTGCCAGACAGCCAATGAGCGGTGGTGGAGTCGAGGAAATACTTCAGCGAGGCTGAAAAATTACCGAAGTGTGTTGGGCCCCCCAGAATCAGCCCGTCAACGCCTTCCAGGTCATTGAGGTCTACGTAGGGTGCGCCGCTGTCGGGTACGGCCGGATCTGTAGCCTCGGTGGTCAGGGAGACTTTCGGCGTCCGCCTGACCACAGATTCTGCGCCACTGACCGATTCCACGCCTGAGGCGATGGCTTTCGCCATGTCGTGGCAGTTGCCGCCGTTGGTGTCGTACACGATTAAAATTGAAATTCTCATGGGTGTGCAGTGTGTCACAGGCCGATGTTTGTATCATGGTGCCTTCACCAAAGCTTTAGGCCGCCGATACGCTCAAAACCGACGTGTGGATGATGCCTTAGTGTTGACAGAAAATGCAAAACGGTTCGCAGATCCCAATACCGGAAAGCTTGAGTTGGAAGCTATCTTGGATGGCTTGCTGATTGACGGCCATGTTGAAGAATCGAACAGTGTACTGTTGCGACAACTAGCCAGCGGGAACCACGGATCAAAATCCTTGGGTCCGTTGGAGCGTATCGCGAGCAGTAACTGGACACACGCCCGGGATCCAGAGAAGAAAATTGACCTGAATTTTCTCTCGCGCTGGTTAGCTGAAAAGGTCGATCTTGAGTGGTACCGCATCGACCCATTGAAAGTTGATGTACCCGCGATTACCTCGGTTGCCTCCTTGGCGTACGCTCAACGCTTTAACGTTCTGTGCGTCGAAGTGCACACCGAACATGTGTTGTTCGCCACGGCAGAGCCGATGTACACCGAATGGCAGACAGAACTGCAACAGGTGTTGGGTAAAGAAATTCGTCTAGTCATCATGAACCCGGAAGACATTCGTCGGTACTTGATTGAGTTTTACTCGGTTTCAAAATCGGTACTGGGCGCAAACGACACACATAAGAACGACAGTTCAGCAGCGGTTCAAAATCTTGAACAGCTAATGGATCTAGGCCGCAGTGGCAGCCTTGAAGCCAATGATAGTCATGTGGTCAGTATCGTTGACTGGTTATTGCAGTACGCCTACGAGCAACGGGCCAGTGATATTCACCTCGAACCTCGTCGTGATATAGGCGGCGTGCGCTTTCGGATAGATGGTGTCATGCAGCAAGTGTATGAGATGCCCGCAGCGGTTATGGCAGCGGTAACCAGTCGATTGAAAATTCTTGGCCGAATGGATGTGGCTGAAAAACGTCGCCCACAGGATGGTCGGTTAAAAACCCGTAACGCAGAAAAGAAAGAGGTGGAACTGCGAATATCCACCATGCCTACGGCGTTCGGTGAAAAGATGGTGATGCGTATATTTAACCCGGAAGTCTTGTTAAAAGATCAGTCCGCGTTGGGTTTTGATCAGCATGAAAGCAGTACTTGGAATCGCATGATTCAATCGCCCAACGGTATTTTGCTGGTAACCGGGCCTACAGGTTCAGGTAAAACCACGACGCTCTACAGCACGCTTAAAACACTGGCCACGCCAAACGTTAATGTCTGCACTATTGAAGACCCAATTGAATTGGTAATGCCTGCGTTTAACCAGATGCAGGTACAGCACAACATCGATCTGGATTTTGCTGCCGGTGTTCGAACGCTGTTACGTCAGGATCCAGACATTATAATGGTGGGGGAAATTCGCGATCTGGAGACCGCTCAAATGGCGGTGCAGGCGGCACTAACAGGCCATCTCGTGTTATCTACGCTACACACCAATGATGCGCCTTCAGCGATTACTCGATTGATGGAGCTCGGTGTTCCGTACTACTTAATTCGTTCTACGGTTGTGGGTGTTGTAGCGCAAAGACTGGTGCGATCGTTTTGTCTGCATTGCACGGCAACCACTACCATTCCCGAGCCCGATTGGAACGAGCTGATGGCCCCCTGGAAAACCAAAGTACCTGAAACCATCAACACAGCGGTCGGGTGTGACGCCTGTCGCGATACCGGGTTTCTTGGTCGCCACGGTATCTACGAAATTCTGGAAATGACCCCAAGCCTGCAATCGCATGTGATGCCGAATGCACCCATTAAAAACCTTCGTACACAAGCCTACAAAGATGGTATGCGGCCGTTACGTGTTAGTGGTTTGACCAAGGTAGCCCAGGGAAGGACGTCCGTTGAGGAAATACTTAAGGTGACTCCTGCGCCTATGCTAGGGGGATGAATGTGTGGCCGGAGTTCCAAGAGCAAACCACGTGATACCAGCGGACGTACTTTTTTGCACATCTGGGCGGGCAATTTTTATCGCGAACGGAAAACGTTATTGATGACCTTAGTCGCACCTTCCCGCCTCGCAGCTTGTTCAATGTTTTGCAACGAGAGGGTGTCTCGCACATAGCCTGACAACGTAACTGTATCGCCCCGAACGTACACGCGAACGTTGCTACCTGGGGCGGCGGCGCTTTTCACAGCGGCTCTAACGTCTGTTGCGGACAGAGCAGCAAAGGCTGGGGTTGCTACGGCAAAGATGAGAGCTGTGGTGATAGCGATATTTTTGACTGTTTTCATTTTATTGAGTCTTAAAAGTAAGTTTGGATTTATCGGATGTACAGCAAAGTTGCGGAGAACTGGGTGAGCTTATAACGGTGCTCTTCGGTAACTCTCTCACCCCATGAAGGAATGATGGAGCTTCAGGATTTCCGGTGGTTTGCGCTCAGCTTACAATGGTGTAAGCTGAGCGCGTTTGGCCATTTATAAGTCATAGTCACGTATAGGACTAACATTGTTTAGCTCTGCGGGGTATTTGGAGGCTGAGCGAGACATTTTGCGCTCTGTGGCTACTGATGGCGCGATACGTCGTACCTTGTACAACCTCTTCCGAGTAAACGTTTTTTCTATGACATCCGCAATAAATATTCGTCAGGCTCAGGCGACAGATTCTCCCTTGATACATCGCTTTATTATCGAGCTGGCAGCCTACGAACGGGCCGAATCGGAAGTTTCAGCCAGTGTTGAGGATATCGAAAACTCCATCTTCAGTAGGGATTTTAATACTTACGCCATCATCTGTGAACTCAACGATGAGCCCATTGGATTTGCGGTCTACTTTTTTAATTATTCCACTTGGCAGGGTAAGCATGGGCTATACCTTGAAGACCTATACATCTCCTCAGAGCATCGTGGCTCTGGTGCTGGTAAAGCATTGCTGCAGCACTTAGCTAAAGTGGCGATAGACAAAGGTTGTGGGCGATTCGAATGGTCGGTGCTGGATTGGAATGAGCCCGCGATTGGGTTCTATGACTCAATGGGTGCAAGGCCGAAAGAGGGCTGGATTGGGTATCAGTTGACAGGCGATGCGTTGGCTCAATTTGGTACTGGTTAAGCCTGGCATTGACGTGTTGACTGGACGTTCAAGTATTGGATCCGTTTAAGTCAGAGCTAAAACACCCAAGCTGTGTTGCGTACCTAACCAAGCGCTTGGTCTGGCGGTGGGATAACGCCTTTGCGAAATGCAAAGCAGCCATAGAAGCGACGTTCTCCGGTTTGAATTACCGCATAAGCTTGATTTGCCCGCTCATAGAAGGCGTATCGCTCAATACTGATCAAGCGGGGCCCTTCAACGCGATCAATTTCGGCTTGCACCTCTTGCATAACGGGTAGGATCGTTTCGGGTTCACCCACGACTTCCATACCAGCGGCGCTATCGTCTACGAAGGTGTCCAGTGGGTAGAGCGATATGATGGCATTGACTACGTCTGCCATCGGTCGATCGATTCGTAACAACTTGCCTGTGGTGGTCTGCCTGGCAGCGCTGTCTGAGGGGAAGTTGGTGTC
>CALFBL010000284.1 GCA_937951695.1 uncultured Granulosicoccaceae bacterium
TGTCTAAGGAAAAATTCGAACGTAACAAGCCGCACGTAAACGTGGGCACGATAGGCCACGTTGATCACGGTAAGACCACACTGACAGCGGCTTTGACGATATGTCAGTCGGAAGCGATGGGTGGGGAGGCGAAAGCCTACGACCAGATCGATAACGCACCGGAAGAGAAGGCGCGGGGTATTACGATCGCAACAGCGCACGTGGAATACGAGTCCGAGAGCCGTCACTACGCGCACGTGGATTGCCCTGGTCACGCGGATTACGTGAAAAACATGATCACCGGAGCGGCGCAGATGGACGGCGCGATTTTGGTGTGTTCAGCGGCCGATGGTCCGATGCCACAAACTCGCGAGCACATCCTGCTGGCGCGTCAGGTGGGTGTACCGTACATCGTTGTGTACCTGAACAAAGCCGATATGGTCGACGACGCAGAGTTGTTGGAATTGGTGGAGATGGAAGTTCGCGAGTTGCTCGATAGCTACGAATTCCCGGGCGACGACACGCCGGTCATCACCGGTTCAGCGCTGAAAGCGATCGAGGGAGATACCTCGGAGATCGGTCGTCCATCGATCACCAAGCTGATTGAAGCGCTGGACAGCTACATCCCGTTGCCGGATCGTCCGGTGGATAAGCCATTTTTGATGCCGATCGAAGATGTGTTTTCGATCTCGGGTCGTGGAACGGTTGTGACAGGACGGGTCGAGCGCGGCATTGTTAAGGTTGGTGAAGAAATCGAAATCGTGGGCATTAAAGACACCACCAAGACAACGGTCACCGGTGTTGAGATGTTCCGCAAGCTTCTGGATCAGGGCGAGGCGGGCGATAACGTAGGGGTACTGCTGCGCGGAACCAAGCGTGAAGACGTCGAGCGCGGCCAGGTGTTGTGTCACGTGGGAACGACCACGCCTCACAAGAAGTTCGAGGCCGAGATCTACGTGTTGAGTAAAGACGAAGGTGGCCGTCACACGCCATTTTTCAATAACTACCGCCCACAGTTCTACTTCAGAACGACGGACGTCACCGGAGCGGTAGAGTTGCCCAGTGGCACGGAGATGGTCATGCCAGGCGATAACGTGAAGGTTCAGGTGGACCTGATCAATCCGATCGCGATGGAGGAAGGTCTACGCTTTGCGATCCGTGAGGGTGGCCGTACCGTTGGTGCGGGTGTCGTTGCGAAAATCCACGAGTAAATAATACTATGGCATCCAGTCAAACCATACGAATCCGCCTGAAAGCGTTTGATCACCGTCTGATCGATCGCTCAGCGAAAGAAATCCTTGAAACCGCCAAACGCACTGGCGCGCGTGTTCTGGGGCCGATTCCATTGCCGACCAAGAAGGAGCGTTTTACGGTTCTTACGTCTCCGCACGTCAATAAAGATGCCCGCGATCAGTACGAAATTCGCACCCACAAGCGTCTGATGGATATTGTTGATCCGACTGAAAAAACGGTCGATGCGTTGATGAAGCTGGATCTCGCTGCGGGTGTAGACGTGCAGATAAAGCTGAGCTGATTCATCAGGCAGGCAGCTCCCGCGCAGCGGTTCAAGCGTGGGTATAGAAGAGAAAAAGGCGCACAGGGTGGCGCCTTGTTTTTTGCCTGTTTTTCAGCGAAAGTTATGAGTGTATGGCAACGGTTTGTGCCAATCGCTGGGTCGTCAACGAGAATTGATTATCCTTCGTTATTCTCGCGATTGATGGTGTCGGCCAATGCCTTGATACTCTGGGTTAACCGGTTACGTTCAGTGTTCAGACTCTGTTTGAGTGCATTTATGTGCTGCATCTTGTCCGCTTCCATTTTCTGGTATAGCGCGTCGAGTGCGTCGTCGATTCGCTTCGACTGAGCCGCCAAAGCTTCGTGTATGCGTTGAGTCTCAGCCGCGATCAACGCATCAATTCGTTGCGTCTCCGCTTCCATAAGGGTATCAACCCGGTGAGTTTCAGCTTCCATTAAGGCGTCTACGCGGTGAGTCTCAGCTTGGATCTGAGCATCAACTCGTTGAGGTTCAGCCTCGATAAGCGCATCCAGTCTTTGAGTCTCTTGCGCTAGGGTAGACGCCTGTTCGCTGGCCAATTTGATCAGTGAGCTATTGATCTTATGAGCTTCGGCCTCGGCACGGAGTCGCTGGTCTTCTCGATCTCGTTCCAGTTGCTGATTGATGGTATCGAGCCGACGCATGACATCGTCTAAGCGGCGATTAGTCATTTGATCTGCTTCAGCAAATCCGATACTGACGTCTTTTTGCAATTCGTCGCGTTGCCGCTTGATGTCCCGAATGATGCCGCCGAAGAGTAATTCACGCACCTGTTCGAGCTCATCGCCGGATAGCCCGGATGAGGCGATGTCTTGAGTTTTTTTCAGCTCGTCGTATGACACAGTGGGTGCTGGCTCTTTGTTGTAAATCAGGCTATTCGGCATGATCGATCATAACTCGGGCTCTACCGATGGAAACAGCGAGTGTTCCCCAACTTGACCCGTCAGGCGGACGTGTCGAGCCGATACTATCGACCGCGCCTCACTTTTCTCGGTTTCCGGTTGGTTTGTCCAATCTATATATACTGAGTTCAACAGCGTTTGGGTGTTCAATGATGGTCGTAGCGGTCTCGGTTCAGGGTCTTCGCAAGTCGTTTGCGAGTCTGGAGGTGCTGAAAGGTATATCTCTGGATGCCTATAAAGGCGATGTGGTGTCGGTGATAGGGTCCAGTGGGTCCGGTAAAAGCACCTTTTTGCGTTGTATCAATTTGCTGGAGCAACCCGACGCGGGCACGATTCGAGTGGGGGATGAATCGGTCAGGTTCAAAGGCTCACCGGGCACCGATTACCGAGTGGCGGATCGTAAGCAAGTTGAACGGTTGCGGCGTCAAGTCGGCATGGTATTTCAGAACTTTGCGCTATGGGAGCATATGACCATCCTGCAGAATGTTATTGAAGCGCCGGTTCATGTGCTGGGCCTGAAAAAGTCCGAAACCGTCGAGCTAGGGCTTGCGTTGTTGGCCAGAGTCGGGCTCGCCGACAAGAAAGACGCGTATCCGGCGTTTTTATCGGGCGGGCAAAAGCAGCGTGCCGCCATCGCGAGAGCCTTGGCCATGCAGCCGGAGGTGATGCTATTTGATGAGCCAACCTCTGCGCTTGATCCAGAGCTGGTCAACGAGGTGCTGCAAGTTATTCGCGATTTAGCCGAAGAAGGTCGCACCATGATCTTGGTAACCCACGAAATGCGCTTTGCCAGAGATGTCTCCAGCCAGGTAATGTACTTGCATGAGGGGGTTGTCGAGGAGTCTGGCACCCCGGATAAGGTATTCAACCGTGCGGACAGTGAGCTCTGCCAAGCCTTCGTGCGTTCTGTGCACGGGTGAGGGCTTCAAGGCGTTGGCTTGGACCTTGACCAACAGGCACAACAGTGCCGACAAAGTCGTTATCTTCCCAACAGCACTAGCTGATTGGAGAAACCC
This sequence comes from uncultured Granulosicoccaceae bacterium, assembly GCA_937951695.1. Classification (GTDB taxonomy): domain Bacteria; phylum Pseudomonadota; class Gammaproteobacteria; order Granulosicoccales; family Granulosicoccaceae; genus Granulosicoccus. The sequence continues at coordinate 3,453 of CALFBL010000284.1, forward strand.
C
>CALFBL010000285.1 GCA_937951695.1 uncultured Granulosicoccaceae bacterium
GAGACGGCATTGACAACGCGGCAGAAGCCGGGATTTCAGCGGTGATTCAACCCGGGGGATCAAAAAACGATCAGCAGGTGATTGATGCGGCCAACGTGCATGGTATGGCTATGATGTTTACTGGGGTTCGGCATTTTAATCATTAAGAGTAAAGGATAGCTTACGACATCAGCTTGAACGCCGATAAAATTCGATGTAAAAGGACACGTCCCCTTCTGCTTTAATGTAGTGGGCGTGTTCCGGGGTGATGACCCCTGCATTATCTGGAGTGAGCCGATACACACCTTCATGTCCAGGTTCGCTGATGCCGTAAATCAACGTCCCACTTTCTATGTTGATCTGAGCCCAGGTGTGTTGTGCTGTTGAGTGATCCTTTAGCAGTGATGCAGGAATTGAATCGTGCGTGAACACCGGTGTACGTTTATACGGGGCAAACTCGTGCGGAATAACTGGCATGGGTCGTTCATTGTTAATGTCTGGCTGTGTTGGAATCGTCATTAGGAAATTAATACCTTCAGTTTTGGTTTGACGGCTTGTGCTCTATGTTGAGTCTACTTAGGCCAAAGATCATTGTCGATGGTGTCTGTAATGTTGGATCGGTGCAAGTTGCAGATCTAATGTATCGTAGGATACACTGCGTATCTAGCCAAAATTCATGTGCTACATGTCGGACACTACCGACACGTTCGTATGTCTTACTGGAGCGCGTGAGCGCGCCAGGCTGAAGAATACTCTAAGCAACGAGTGAGGCTTGATACGGTGGAGAATTACACAACAACGTTCACGATCAAACGACTTTGGACAGTACTGAGTGTAAGTGTTGTACTTATGTTCGGCACACTGCTATTGCTTGGGCGCGAGATCTATCAGGTCGCCCCACCGATACCGCTTTCGATACAGACTACAGAGAGCGCCGCAATTTATACCCGTGATGACATTCAGCGCGGGCAAAATATCTGGCAATCCACCGGTGGCATGCAGCAAGGATCCATCTGGGGGCACGGCGGGTATGTTGCTCCCGACTGGAGTGCCGATTGGCTTCAACGAGAGGCCATTGCACTACTGCAACGCATAGCTGAAGACACCACACTGCCTGAACTGAATGAAGAAACGGCAAAAGAAACCCATCTAGCGATTCTGCGTCAGGAGATGCGCGAAAATACCTACGATCCTCGCACCGAAATAGTTACGGTCAGTCCGCGTCGGGCTGAAGCCATGGCGACGGTTGCCGAGCATTATTCAAAGCTATTTATGGGGGTTGGGGAGAAATATCTAGCACTTCGTTCGGACTACGCGATGCCGCTGCATGCAACGTTAACGCAAGAGGAGACACATGCACTGGGTGCTTTTTTCTTTTGGACTTCCTGGAGCAGTTCAACAAACCGGCCAAACAACACGATAACCTATACCAGTAATTGGCCACACGAACCGCTAGTGGGAAATCGACCCACACCGTCCACCCTGTTGTGGAGCATCGTCTCGATTTTCTTGTTGTTAGCAGGGATTGGCGCTATCGTCTGGTACTACGCCAAGCAGTACGATATATGGCGTCAGAATATGGTACCGGACGCTGGTATTGCCGAAGTCGACTTTATCGAGAAAGCCACCATCACTCCATCGATGCGGGCAACCGCCAAGTATTTTTGGCTGGTTACTGTTTTATTCATGGGACAAGTATTACTCGGCATCATTACGGCTCACTACGCGGTCGAAGGTCAAGGTATTTACGGATTGCCGTTTGCTGAATATTTCCCTTACGCAGTGACCCGTACCTGGCATACACAATTGGCGGTTTACTGGATTGCCACAGCGTGGCTTGCCACCGGGCTCTATATGGCGCCATTACTATCGCGTAGCGATCCCAAATACCAAGTGCTGGGTGTGAATTTCCTATTTATCAGCTTGATAGTGATCGTTATCGGGTCCTTTCTGGGTGAATGGGCGGCAATTCATCGGTTTTTCGACAACTTGACACTCAATTTCTGGTTTGGACATCAAGGCTATGAGTATGTTGATCTCGGTCGATTTTGGCAAATCTATCTGGCAATCGGTTTGCTGCTTTGGGTCACTCTGGTGTTGAGAGCAATGTATCCAGTGTTAACCATGACATCAGATAAATGCCAAGCACTCACCTCTAAGACCAACAAATCACTGCTGTTCTTACTTGCCCTTGCAGCCTTGTCAATCGGACTACTGTATGTCGCCGGATTGATGTGGGGACAACACACCAATATTGCGATCATGAATTACTGGCGTTGGTGGGTTGTCCATTTGTGGGTTGAAGGTGTGTTTGAAGTTTTCGCAACCACGCTATTGTCAGTGTTGTTCATTCATATGGGTTTACTGCGCATTACGACAGCCACCATTATGGTTTTATTTGCCACGATTGTTTTTCTCATAGGTGGTGTGTTGGGTACGTTCCACCATTTGTATTTTAGCGGTACACCGACATCGGTTATTGCAGTTGGTGCCACGTTCTCCGCGCTGGAGGTTATTCCATTGATGGTCATCGGCTTCGAGGCGTATAACCACTCCAAGCTTGAACATCAAGCTGAATGGGAGAAAAACTATCGCTGGCCGTTTATGTTTTTCTCTGCTGTGTTGTTCTGGAACCTTGTGGGCGCGGGGCTTTTCGGTTTTTTGATCAATCCACCGATTGCTCTGTACTACATGCAAGGGATGAATCTTACGGCGAATCACGGTCATGCGGCCTTGTTTGGTGTGTATGGCATGTTGGGGTTAGGTTTGACCCTATACTGTATGCGGGGATTAACCAACCTAGATCATTGGAATCACAATTTGCTGAAAATCAGTTTTTGGTCACTCAATATAGGCATGGCGATGATGACGTTCCTCTCATTGCTTCCGCAGGGCATTGTCCAAACGTACTATAGTGTCAATCACAGTTATGCCTATG
>CALFBL010000286.1 GCA_937951695.1 uncultured Granulosicoccaceae bacterium
CCCGATCGATCAGTATAAAACTGCCCGTTTCGTGGTTATCCGTAAAGGCATCAAAAGCGATGGGTTGATCGGTGCTGATGTTACACACCCCAATTGAATTCAATTCCAGTTGCTTAGACGCTGTATGTTCGAGCGTGTTGACATTCACTTCGTACTTGATTTGTGTGACAGTGGCGGACACGGTTTTGGTGCCGATTTTCAGCCAATAGGGACGGCCACTGTGCATCGGCTCTTCATGCATCCAGACGATGGTGCTTTCAAATTGATCGGCTGTGCTAGCAGGGTTTTCTGTGGTAGAGATAATGTCGCCACGTGATACATCAATTTCATCGTCCAGGGTAAGCGTAACGCTTTGTCCTGCCACCGCTTCTGCGAGGTCGCCATCGTAAGACACGATGCGGGCAACGGTGCTGGTTTTACCCGATGGTTGTACCCGAATACTGTCACCGGGTTTGATCGAACCACTGGTGATAGCCCCTGCAAAACCGCGAAAATCCAGGTTAGGTCGGTTAACCCACTGAACCGGTAAACGAAACGGATCGTTGCGACGGGTTTCATGATTGACTTCAGCGGTTTCAAGGTACGACAGTAAGGTCGGTCCGTGATACCAGGGCATCACTGGGCTGCGTTGTAGAATATTATCGCCGCACAATGCAGACATCGGAATCGGCGTGACGTTCTCCAGGCCAATCTCTTTGGCAAAGCTTTGATAGGTATCCACGATCTCTTTGTACACCGACTCATCGTATTTCATGAGATCCATTTTGTTTACCGCCAGGATGACGTTACGAATACCCAGCAACGACAGCAGATAACTGTGACGACGGGTTTGTGTCAACACGCCTTGGCGTGCATCACACAGGATAATGGCAGCATCGCAGGTGGACGCGCCCGTCACCATATTGCGGGTGTATTGCTCATGCCCGGGCGTATCGGCAACAATAAACTTGCGGTTATCGGTGGAGAAAAAGCGGTAAGCGACATCGATGGTGATGCCTTGCTCACGTTCGGCTGCCAGCCCGTCAACGAGCAGGGCGAAATCCATTTCTTTGCCTTGTGTACCCCATTTTTTTGAATCCGACGCTACAGCGTCCAGTTGATCTTCAAACAGGACTTTACTCTCGTACAGTAAGCGTCCGATTAAGGTACTTTTGCCATCATCGACGCTACCGCAAGTGATAAAGCGCAGTAAGCTTTTGTTCTCATGCTGGGTCAGATACTCGTTGATATCGCTGGCAATTAATGCTTGATTTGGCTGGTTCATTAGAAGTAGCCCTCTTGCTTTTTCTTTTCCATGGATGCGGCTGTGTCGTGATCGATCAGTCGACCGTCCCGCTCTGAGGTGGTGGCTAGCAGCATCTCTTGAATGATGTCGGTGAGTGTGGTGGCGTTGGATTCAACCGCACCGGTTAGCGGGTAACAACCGAGTGTGCGAAATCGAACGCGCTTGATCTGAGGTGTTTCACCGTCGAACATTGGCATTCGATCATCATCGACCATGATAAGTTGTCCGTCGCGTTCAACCACAGGGCGTTGATCGGAAAAGTACAGCGGCACAATCGGAATTGATTGCTGGTGGATGTATTGCCAGACATCGAGTTCAGTCCAGTTGGAGATCGGGAAGCAGCGAATGGATTCGTCTTTGCGTTTTTTTGCGTTGTACAGGTTCCACAATTCAGGGCGCTGGCTTTTTGGTTCCCAGCGATGAGCGGATGTACGAAAGCTGAAGACACGTTCTTTCGCGCGAGATTTTTCCTCATCACGACGAGCGCCACCAAAGGCCACATCAAAGCCGTGCTTGTCCAGCGCTTGCTTTAGCGCTTGAGTTTTCATGATGTCGGTGTGCAGTTCAGAGCCATGAGTGAACGGACTAATGCCTTGACGAATGCCTTCGTCGTTCTGGTGCACCAGTAATTCAAAGCCGAGCTCTTTCGCGATGGTGTCGCGAAATTTGTACATTTCCTGAAACTTCCACGTGGTATCGACGTGCAACAACGGAAACGGAGGCGGTGCTGGATAGAACGCTTTTGCTGCAAGGTGCAGCATCACCGCACTGTCTTTACCAATCGAGTAAAGCATGACCGGATTGGTCGCTTCCGCCACCACTTCACGCATGATATGGATGCTTTCGGCTTCCAGTCGTTGGAGGTGTGTTAGGCGTTCAGGGGCAAGCAATAAATCGCCCGGTTTTTCCGTGGATTTCATGGGAGCTGTCATAGGTGGTTGAACCGTTAAGGTTGAAGATGATTTGTCGTGATTCGATGTCATGGCCGCTGGTAGCAACAAGGCCGGATGTCCGCTGCGTTGTTGCCAGCGTTGTGCCCAGGCTTTTTCAATGCCTTGGTTCAGTCGTATGACCGGGGCAAGGGCTGCGCCGACTCGGTCGGTCACCACGCTAAGAAAATCGGTAAACGTGCTTTCGTCCAGGCGCTCCACCAGTACCCACAGGCAAAGCCCGCGAGCGGTGTGTGCACACAGCAGCGTGTGCGCGTGGACAATGTCATGAAGCGTGTGCGTGCTGATCCACAGCAGGCGGCGTTTGTGGCGTTTGGCGTTCGCGATGAAGCGTGCGGTTTCCGTGCCGTGTGCAGGCACTGATCGAGGCGCGGGCGTTGCCGGGCTAAAGCCCCAAGTCCTGGCGTATCGATTCGCCGTCGCTGCACTGACGTCTACGCCTTGTTCGCTCAGCCAATCGCCCAATCGGAGGTTGTTCCATAGCGGTGAAGGCTGCAGGGCGATGTCGGCGCAAACCGTGGAGGCGATAAAGGCCTGCTTCAGCTCAACCAGTCGTTGCGGGCTGAGGGCCTTGGCAGCGTTTGGCCGACCACGGGGTTTGACTGCTACACCGTCCCAACCGTCGGCTTGGTAGGCCTTCATGGCCGCAACCACTGTGGGAACGCTCAATCCCACCGCCGCGCTGACTTGCGCCAACGATTCGCCGTCCAACCGTCGGCGCACCGCTTCGAGCCGTTGCTCATTTAAAACTTTAATGGTTGTTGGTGGATTAAGCAATGGAATAATTCGATGATGTCGGAGGGTATCAGAGTATTAAATTACAAAATCCATGCCGTATGCGAGTGATTCGACGCTACTGTGAGTAGATTATCAAATTGCCTATGCTATTAAAGTTAAAAATTGGCGAATAAAATCGTTCATTTGGCAATTCGGGTGGAAGATTTTCGCGAGGGTATGGCGTTGCGGTGGAGTGATTCAACCGTTTTTGGTAATCTAAGTTACTGTTATATAGATAAATATTGTACTGTAGCGGGATTTTCTATTAAAGTTTTAATTGATCTGTAGCGACCCCGCTCAACGCGTGTGGAACCGATTCTCGGTCAACCCGGCGGCTCATGCTCCACGAAATCCGCGCCCGCACTTTACGAGGCCCGTAACAGCTGCCAAAATTTGGCTCATAAGGGCGGGCAAAAGCGGTATCCTCCCACGTTCAATAACGTCTATATGAGGTGCTTTCCAGCACACCCATGACTCGAAAAGTTTTTATTAAAACTCACGGCTGTCAGATGAATGAATATGACTCAGCCAAAATGCTTGATGTATTGGGAGAACACGGGCCAGTAGAAGCCACACAAGACCCAGCAGAAGCCGACATATTACTGCTCAACACCTGCTCCATCCGAGAGAAGGCGCAAGAGAAAGTTTTCTCGGAATTGGGGCGGTGGAAACCTCTGAAAGAGGCACGCGAAAGTGTCGTGATTGGGGTGGGCGGCTGCGTCGCAAGCCAGGAGGGCGATGCGATTCATCAACGGGCTCCTTTTGTTGATGTGGTGTTCGGACCACAGACCTTGCACCGGCTGCCGGAGCTGGTTGAAAACTCCGTGCGCTCAAACCGACCGGTGGTCGACATCAGCTTCCCGGAAATTGAAAAGTTCGACAACCTGCCAGAACCCAAGGCCGATGGGCCAAGCGCGTTTGTCTCCATCATCGAAGGATGCAGTAAATACTGCAGTTTCTGTGTGGTGCCCTATACCCGGGGTGAAGAGCTTTCCAGGCCTTTCGATGATGTGCTGGCCGAAGTGGTCGCGTTGTCTGAGCAAGGTGTGCGGGAAATACATTTGTTGGGCCAGAACGTTAACGCCTATCGTGGGCCGATGCACGACGGTGGGGTGGGGGACTTGGCATTGCTGATTCACTACGTGGCAGCGGTAGAGGGCATCGACCGGATACGTTTTACGACCTCGCATCCAGTGGAATTCAATGACGCGCTCATTGATACGTACCGCACGGTGCCTGAATTAGTCAGTTTTTTGCACTTACCGGTGCAAACCGGCTCGGACCGGATTCTGGCTGCTATGAAGCGCGGTCATACAACGCTCGAATACAAATCGAAAATCCGAAAAATCATGGCGGCTCGACCGTCGCTGACATTGTCGTCGGATTTCATTGTGGGTTTTCCAGGTGAAACAGAGGAGGATTTTGAAGACACGATGGCGTTGATCGAAACCATGGGCTTCGATAACTCTTACAGTTTTATTTACAGCGCTCGTCCGGGTACACCTGCGTCAAATCTGCCCGATGAGACGCCAATGGAGATCAAGAAAGCGCGGCTGCACCGACTGCAAGACACGATTGCTCGGCAGGCCGCGGCGATCAGTCGCGACATGATCGGTTCGGTGCAGCGGGTGTTGGTCGACCGGCCGTCGCGCAAAGACCCGGCGCAGCTCTGTGGTCGAACCGAGAATAATCGGGTGGTCAACTTTACCGCCGACACAGCCATCATCGGAGGCTTTGCGGACGTGCTCATTACCGAGGCTCTGCCGAATTCCCTACGCGGAGAGTTTCAAGCCGTGGTCGAGTCGGGCGTAGCCGCTTGTGGCTGAGCTAGCGTTTCGAGTAGGGCCTGCTGACAATGATCGATTGGCTAATTTGTGTGGCCAGTTTGATGAGCATTTAAAACAAATCGAAGGTCGACTGGACGTCGATATTAATCACCGCGGCGACCGGTTTATGGTGACCGGTAAGGTGGTGAATCAAGTGACCAGTGCCAAGCGCTTACTGGAACACTTGTACGCTGCCACTGAGTCTGAAACGCTGGAACCTGAGCGAGTACATCTATACATGCAAGAAGCTGAACTGGAAACGTTGACGGACTCAACCGATACGGCGGCAAAAAAACGCAGTACGATCAAAACTCGTCGCGTGGTTTTACAATGCCGCGGCGAACGCCAGATTGACTACGTGCAAAGCATCAAGACCCGTGACCTCACCTTTGGTATCGGCCCTGCTGGAACGGGTAAAACGTTTTTGGCGGTAGCCTGTGCGGTTGAAGCGCTTGAGGCGGAAGAGGTAAGACGCTTGGTGCTGGTTCGTCCCGCAGTCGAAGCCGGGGAGAGGTTGGGGTTTTTACCCGGTGACATGATGCAGAAGGTAGATCCCTACCTACGACCCATTTATGATGCGCTCTACGAGTTCATCGGTTTTGAACGGGTCGCCAAATTGGTGGAACGCAATGTCATAGAAATTGCCCCACTCGCGTACATGCGCGGTCGAACCCTGAACCACTCCTGCATCATCATGGATGAAGCGCAAAATACCACCGTTGAACAGATGAAGATGTTTTTGACGCGTATTGGCTTTGGATCACGAGCGATCGTAACCGGGGACGTCACTCAAGTTGACTTGCCAAAGCATCAACTCTCAGGTTTAAAGCACGTTCAAGGTGTACTCGATGGGGTCGATGGTGTGGGCTTTTGTACATTCCAAGCCAACGATGTCGTAAGACACCCCATGGTGCAGCGTGTTGTCGCAGCCTACGCAAAGTCGGAGCAGGCCGAGCAGGACCGCGACAACGCGTCAAAACAAAACTCGGTGAACCCAACGTGAGTGCTCAGGACTGCAGTCCTGATGACGCGGAACCTCCGTCGATGCCACCTAGCGGATCCTCCGCCAACGCTTCCACAGGTGATTTGTCGATGTCTGACTCTTGCGCCTATGGCTCTTTCACCCCCTGTTTACCGGCCACACAACTTAAGCTGTACACCTCGATTGAATCAGGCGTCACCGGTGCCGCGATCCCAACCGAGGACTTGATCCATTCCTGGGTGTGGCACAGCATCCGCAGCTTGCCGTGCTTTGATAACTCCGCGCACTATGAGATCTCCCTGTCCGTGGTCGATGCACCGACCATACAGGCACTCAATCGCGATTACCGCAACAAAGATACCGCCACCAATGTGTTGAGTTTTCCTTCCGGTATGCCTCCGATACCGGCCACCGAGGATGCGTCTGGGCTGTGCGCTCTGGGTGATATCGTGGCGTGCCAATCGGTGATAGAAGTCGAGGCAAACACGCAAGGTAAATCGATAGAGCAGCACTGGGCTCATATGCTGGTGCACAGCGTATTGCATCTTTTTGGCTACGATCACATTCACCCCGACGAGGCCCGGGTTATGGAAACTTTGGAAGTGGAAATATTAAAGTGTCTGTCTGTCTCCAACCCTTATCAGCTGCCTTTCCAGAACTCATGAACGACGACAAAACAGAATCGGGTAGCAGCGGTCGCAAATTCATGGAAAGGATCGCGCATGCGATGGGGGGGGGGCCACGCGATCAGGATGAATTGCTCGAGCTGCTGCGCGATGCGCAGGCGCGAGAAGTCTTTGATGCGGACACCTTGCAGATGGTGGAAGGGGCGTTTCAGGTGGTGGAGATGCGCGTGCGCGACATTATGATCCCGCGCGCCCAAATGGTGGTTGTCAATCAGGATGCAACGCTGGAAGACCTACTGCCGGTCATTACAGAATCGGGTCATTCCCGATTTCCTGTGATCGATGAGGACAAGGACAATGTGGTCGGTGTATTGCTGGCGAAGGACTTACTCAAGTTTTCCAGCAACGCCAACAACGCCACTGAATTTGATATGTCAACGATCATTCGTCCAACCACAATGACTCCGGAGACCAAACGCCTTAACGTATTGCTCAAAGAGTTTCGCTCCAAGCGCAATCACATGGCCGTCGTGCTGGATGAATACGGCGGCGTGGCCGGACTGGTCACCATTGAAGATGTGTTGGAAGAAATCGTGGGTGAGATAGACGATGAGCACGACAGTGAAGACGATGTGCACATACGTCGTATCAGTGACCGGCGCTATATTGTAGACGCGCTGACACCAATCGAAGACTTCAACGAGACCATGGGGACTGAGTTTAGCGACGATGAATTCGATACCATTGGTGGCTTGGTTTTGCAGCACATCGGCCACATGCCGAAAGAGGGCGAAACGACAACTCTGGAAGGCTGTGAATTTCGTATTACGGAAGCCGATTCCCGCCGCGTTCGCGTGATGGCGGTTAATCTGTCTGAATGAGCGTTTAATGAAAAATTGTATGTATCTGCTTTTGGCGCTGGTGGCGGGCTCTGCCATGACGCTGTCTTTCGCGCCATATGAATTGTGGTGGCTAGCGCCGGTTTGCCTCGGCTGTTTCTATGCGTTAATTCAGCCGCAGGTTCACGCCAAACACGCAGCAGGGATTGGCTTTGCGTTTGGTCTTGGCTATTTCGGTTTTGGCATATCCTGGGTTTACAACTCGCTGCACGTGTTTGGTGGGGCCTCGGTGCCGGCGGGTATCTTTCTGACTGCTTTGCTGGTGGTCAAGATGTCGTTGTACCCGGCTATCGTCGCCTATGTGTTTCGTCGTCTAACACGTGTACAGTTTGCCAGAATGACGGTATTCAACGCGGCCATGTTCGCTGCCTTGTGGGTTATCGGGGAGCTGTTGCGCGCCAAGATCATGGGTGGTTTTCCGTGGATTCTGGTTGGCTACAGTCAGACGATGGGTCCTTTAGGTAGTTTCGCCCCGGTCACTGGCGTGTACGGCATCAGCTTTTTCTTGCTGTTTTGGTCGGTTTTGCTTACCACCCTGTCAGTGCCGACGCAACCGATCATTACTCGGATTGGCAGCATTGTGTGTCTGGTGCTGGTTCCCGTGGTGGCCATTGGTTTGAACACTCTGTCGTTTTCTACGCCGACATTTAATCCACTGCACGTACGTATCGTGCAAGCAAACATCCCGCAGGAAATGAAATTCAGTCGGGAACGGTTACAAAATTCGTTGCAGCAATACACAACGTTGTCACTCGACGCGCCTGAAGAAACCAACCTGATTTTGTGGCCAGAGACGGCCATACCCACGTATTTTCAGAACGCTGAAAACGCGATTTTGCCGTTCGTACAGCAAATGGATGCGCGTGGCATTGATGTCTTATCCGGTGGTTTCTACGCAGACGATACCGGTAACTACAACTCGGTGCGTCAACTCGGGGGGGGGAAGGCGTTATACCAGAAGCGGCATCTTGTGCCGTTCGGTGAATACATTCCATTCCGGTTTATTTTCAAGTGGTTTGAGGGTTTGGTAAATATCCCTGATCACGATCTGACACCTGGATCCATACCCTTCGAACCAATGGTCATTCAAGATTTTCCATTGGGTTTATCGATTTGCTACGAAGATGTGTTTGGTGAAGAGATGCGCGCGTTGTTACCTCAAGCGCAAGTGTTGGTCAATGTATCCAATGACGCGTGGTTTGGCGACAGCTTTGCTCCCCATCAGCATGAACAGAAAGCTCGTATGAGAGCCAGAGAATTTTCCCGTCCCATGGTTCGTGCGACCAATACCGGTGTGTCATCGTTCATTGATGAAAAAGGGATGGTGTTCGGGCGTATCTTGCACAATCAACAAGGGGTGCTGGACCGAACGTTGATGCCTCAAACCGGCCAAACGTGGTACGCGAAAACTGGCAACTGGCCGATCGGTATATTCAGTATTCTATTGGTGATGCTTGCAACGCATTTACATATTCGCAGGTGTCGGGTCTAATCAACTTTCATGGCCAACTTTTTCGGCCAGCTTTTTGGAGTACTTTATGGAAACGCCCGGCGACTTGAAATTTGCAGAATCTCACGAATGGGCCCGGTTGAACGACGACGGCACCATTACGGTGGGCATCTCCTTTCACGCTCAGGAACAACTCGGTGATTTGGTGTTTGTCGAAGCACCGGAGGTTGATTTGGTGGTCGCGGCCGAAGAGGCGCTCGCGGTGGTGGAATCGGTCAAAGCGGCATCGGACATCTACGCGCCGGTGGCGGGCACGGTGATTGAGATCAATGAGGCATTGGCCGATTCACCCGAAATCATCAACGACAGCCCCTTCGAGGACGGTTGGATATTCAAACTGCAACCCGAGAACAAGGACGACCTGAATTCAATGATGGCTGCAGGCGAATACGATTCTATGGTCGAGACGTAACACTAGGTAATGGGACCGGTGATGTTTAGCAGCCGCACATCAAATCGCATGCTGCAGTAAGGCTTCGTAACTGCCACGACAACGCCTAGCGACAGTTGCCTGCACCGAATTCAATACCGGCAAAGACGAGGGTGCTGGGCCAAATCCGGTGCTGCGATGAACCGATGCGTACCAGTGTGACGCCCAAACTCCATCGCTGTCTCGCGCGCCTGCTGGCCATGCCGTCATGGCCAGTTCATATGGGATTTCCAGTGCCTCACAGACCCGTTGCAGCTGCGAAATTGGGTCCGTTAAGAACCGGCTGCTGTCAATGACCAGAGGCGGGTCGGCAGTCTGCGCTGCGGCCTGCTCTTGGATGTGGTTGAAAATACGCCGCTGTTGATGAAAGCCGATGCGCTGTTCCAATTCATTGGCCTCTGCATCGGTAATGAGTTTGTTAAAAGAGGACACCACGCGTTCGGGTTCACGAATCAGAAAGACGTGGCGTATGCCGCGTTGTTGGCACGTCCAATCCAGCTCGTTGTGATCGAGCACATGGGTGGTGATGTGCTTGTGATACTGCAAGCCGGTTAAGGGTGGCGTGCATAAGCGCTCGATAACCGATGCCCAGTCGGTAATCCCTGTCTCCATAATGGCGCGCGCCATCGGGTCTGGACGATGAGTTTGCGCAAGGTAATACGCGTACAGCGGCTCATCCCACACTTGAGTATCGCTGCGATTCTCAAACGCACGCATCATCGCGGTGGACAGGTTTCTTGGGCCCGACCACATCGCGATGGTGTGCGTACTACTCATGATGAGAGATCATGAAATGACTTAACCACCGATAGATGCGAACGCCTTGTCGGCAGCACTGATGGTTTTGGCGATATCGTCATCGCTGTGGGCGATACTAATAAAGCCTGCTTCAAACGATGAGGGTGCGAGGTAGATGCCCGCATCGAGCATGGCGTGAAAAAACGCGTTAAATTGAGTCGTGTTGCAGGCCATGACCTGATCGAGCGTTGAGACCTTTGCTGCATCGGTAAAGAAGAAGCCGAACATGCCCCCGGCGTGAGCGCAGGCTAACGGAATACCATTTTTATCAGCCGCTGATTTTAAGCCTTCGAGTAACGCTTGTGACTTCTTGCCCAGCTCCTCATGAAAGCCTGGCGCGTTTAACAGCTGCAGGGTTTTGATACCGGCTGTCATGGCGATGGGATTACCGGACAAGGTGCCGGCTTGATAGACAGGCCCTTTGGGGGCGATGTGATCCATGATGTCGGTGCGTCCACCAAAGGCGCCCACGGGCATGCCGCCGCCAATGACTTTACCCAAGGTGGTAATGTCAGGGGTTACGCTGTACAGCTCCTGTACGCCGCCGAGTGCCACGCGAAACCCTGTCATGACTTCATCAAATATCAGCACCGTGCCGTGCTCGGTGCAAAGCTCTCTCAAGGTTTGTAAATAACCCTCTGCCGGCTCGACGAAATTCATGTTGCCAGCGATGGGTTCAATGATAACGCAGGCTAGGCTATCGCCTGTTTCTTTGAATAGCTCGGCCAGTGCATCCGCGTCGTTGAATGGCAACGTCAGTGTGTGTTGGGTAAAGGCTGCCGGCACACCGGGGGAGCTGGGAACACCGAGTGTCAAGGCACCGGATCCTGCCTTAACCAGCAAGGCGTCGGAGTGACCGTGGTAGCAGCCTTCGAATTTAACAATGTTATCGCGCCCGGTGAAACCGCGGGCAAGGCGAATGGCACTCATGGTCGCTTCGGTACCGGAACTGACCATGCGCACTTTTTCTATCGACGGCACCGCGTTACAGATCAGTTCAGCCATCGTGGTTTCCAGTGACGTAGGCGCGCCGAAACTTAAGCCCAATTCAGCCGCTTCCTGTACCGCTTTGATGACCTCGGGATGCGCATGCCCGAGTACCATGGGGCCCCAGGAACCGATATAGTCAATGTACTCATGGTTGTCGCTGTCCCACATTCTCGAGCCTTTGGCTTGGGCGACAAAGCGCGGTGTGCCGCCGACGCTGCCAAAGGCTCTGACCGGTGAGTTAACACCACCGGGAATGACTTTTTGAGCGTGCTGGAATAGTTCGGCTGAGGCGGCCACGGAAAATCTCCTTAGAGTACGGATTAAAATTTTTGAAATAACAGCGCCGACAATACCACCCCAGACGAGATTTTTAGCAGTTCAAACGCGCTCTGGCGTGGGACAATGGGGCAAGGGAGCTCTCCCGTCTCCCGAATCGCATCCACAACGAGTGTTCATCGATGAGAAAACGCGTATCACTGGCTGATTACCTCGCCAACGAAACTCAGGTTAACCACGTGACGGCCGAACTGGTCAAACTCACGCTAACCATCGCCGACGCCTGTGTGGACATTGCCGCGTTGGTTCGGCACGGTGAGCTGGCCGATGTACTGGGCGCGTCCGGGCAACAGAATGTGCAGGGCGAAGATCAGAAAAAGCTCGACATCATTTCCAACGATGTCTTTATTGAAAAAACCCAGGCCAGTGGTGCCTTGGCCGGTATCGCGTCCGAAGAGCTGGATCATCATCACCCCATTCCCGATACGCATCAACGTGGATCGTATCTGGTCACTGTGGACCCACTTGATGGTTCATCGAACATCGATGTTAACGGCGCGACGGGGACGATTTTTTCGGTCCTGCCTTGGGCATCGGATGCCGCTCCTCGCGATGAGGATTTTCTGCAGGCCGGCAATCGGCAGGTGCTCGCAGGGTACTGCCTGTACAGCTCGGCCACCATGTTGGTGCTGACGTTTGGCCATGGCGTGGCAGGCTTCACACTCGATATTGAAACCGGCGACTTCCTGCTCTCCCACGAAGCTATGAAGGTGCCGGCTGAGACCACTGAGTTTGCTATCAATGCCGCTTACGCCGCGCACTGGTATCCGCCGGTGCAACGTTACATTGATGAATGCGTCAGCGGGGCTGCCGGGCCACGTGAAACTGACTTCAATATGCGCTGGGCAGGTTCCATGGTCGGTGATGTGCATCGCATACTGTGTCGGGGTGGGGTGTTTTTATACCCGGCCGATGCGCGCATGGAGAAGTCGGGCAGGGCCGGTAAGCTACGTTTGATGTACGAGGCCAGTCCGATGGCTTGGCTGATGGAGCAGGCCGGTGGCCTGGCACATACCGGTGCCAGCGAGATAATGGCGGTACAGCCCACCAGTCTGCATCAACGGGTGCCGGTGTTCCTAGGTTCGTCCGACGAAGTCCAACGCCTTATTGATTATCACAACGCTTAAGATCGTGTCGCAACCGCTGAATAAACTGCGCGAAAGATTCTGGGAGCGTGTCGCGCTGGAGGACATGACCGACACTGAATGGGAGGCGTTGTGCGATGGTTGCGGGCGGTGTTGCCTGCAAAAACTCGAAGATGAGGATACCGGAGAGGTACACAACACCGATGTGGCGTGCTCGCTACTCGATACTGGCACGTGTCGGTGCAACAACTACGAGAATCGCCAATCGATCATCCCCGATTGTCTGAATGTGCGACCACTGACCGCGGATAAGTTGCGCTGGCTGCCGTCGAGTTGTGCGTACCAGCGGTTGTCGGCAGGGAGGGCATTAGCTCCCTGGCATCCGCTGATCAGTGGCAACGCCGAGTCTGTCCACGAGGCTGGTATTGGAATGTCGGGCCGTTGTATCTCCGAGGATCAGATCTTGCTCCATGAGTTGCCGCGGAGGTTGGTGTACTGGGACGAAGAAGGCGAGTAGACAAAGAATAGAAAATTGTCAAGAAAATAATTCTTTTAGTATCAGTAGGTTGGCTAGTTCATTGAATTTAATTAATCATCAAATTGTTGTAGGCAATAGAGTTTTTTTGTGGTTAAATTGAGACGGAGTTGGCAGTAACCTTGCAAAGTGGTACTCGCAAGCGAACCAGTCGTTGAAACCACAAAATACCGCTTGCTGGAGAGAACCTATGGCGTCACCACAATTATCCACAGAAGCCGTTGAGAATACTGATCGCCGTACTCGGCTGAACGAAACCATTCAGTCGCTTATTCAACTGCGTCAAGAAATGTTTGTCAGCTACTGTCAGTTAGCGGGCATCAGTGCCTTCGATCAGCGCTCAGTTGAACGGCCGGCGACGCAAAGCGAGCAGCTTCGCTCGTTTTGTCAGGTCATGGTCGATTACACGGCGATGGGTCATTTTGAAGTTTACCAGCGCATTATTGATGGTAAGGAGCGTCGTGTTGCAGTCAAAGAGATGGCCACCAAGGTCTATCCGGGTATCGCCGACACGACCAATTTTCTGGTCGACTTTAACGACAAGTATGTGGATTTCAAAGGCTCTGAAGAAGAGATGGACAGCCTTGACACCGATCTTTCCAAGCTGGGCGAAGTTATTGCCGTACGCGGCGATCTCGAAGATCAGATCCTCGCAGCGCTTGCTGCGAAGAAGTAATACCACTTATTTCACCTAAGTCGATGATCGAGAGCCGGAGCAAGGTGTAAGGTAGCACCTTCCTGCGTTTTTAGAGCATTGCCTCATGAATACCCTTCGATTGAGAAAGCGCGAGGATCGCCGAGTTCGCGCGGGCCATTTGTGGGTGTTCTCCAACGAGATCGATACTGAGGTCACACTGCTTAAAGGCATAAGCCCGGGGGCCCCCGTTGAGATTCAAGCCGCTTCTGGCAAATTTCTGGCTCACGGCTACGCGAATTCCGCGTCATTGATCAGTGTTCGCATTACCGGCCGGCGCGCCTCCAAACCCTTCGACAACGACCAGCTGCGCGCCCGGCTGAGCACCGCACTAGAGCTTAGGCAAGCGCTGTTTGACACGCCACATTACCGCTGGGTGCATGGAGAGGCCGATAATTTGCCCGGTCTTGTGGTCGATCGGTTTGGCGATGTGTTGGTCATACAGATCACCACCGCGGGGATGGAGGCCTATCGGGAGCCACTGGTGGATTTACTCACAGAGCTCAGCGGCGCGCAGAGCGTGCTGTGCAACCACGATTTGAGTGCCCGCGAGCTGGAAGGGCTCGATAAGGTGTCGGCGGCTTTGGTCGGTGAGGTGCCC
>CALFBL010000287.1 GCA_937951695.1 uncultured Granulosicoccaceae bacterium
GGCCCGAGCCCATTTGGTTGAGTGAGCTGGTCCGCGTGCTCGAACACACCAACGCTGATGCCGTCGGTGGGCCTACGCGCTCGGTGTTTCCCGACAATGCGCCCGCTGAGCTCGTCAACAATCCCTACTTCGGTGCCGACATGAATTTGACGGATGGTGCGTCCTGCGAGCTCCAGGCCGCCGGAAATTTTCTTATCAGAGCGTCCGTACTACGACAGAGCGCCCCCACCTGCTTTCATCCCGATTTCGCGCACAGTGGTGGAGAGGATCTTGCGTTCTTCACCCAATTGGCGCAATCAGGAGCATCGATGGTCTGGGCGAATTCAGCAGTAGTGCACGAGGAAGTACCCGAAAATCGGCTATCGAACGCGTGGCTGCGCACGCGTGTTGTGGGCATTGCAAACTCTCGAGTCCGCGTGATGCAGATGCTCAAACCCGGTGTCTCAAACGCGTTAGCGCGAGGAGCCAAAACCTTCGCCCTTGCGGGTCAAGCCAGCTTATACACCGTGGCGGGGCTGGTATCACCGACGATCGCTCGGCAAGCTGAACAGTTGCGCTGGAAGTTCATC
This sequence comes from uncultured Granulosicoccaceae bacterium, assembly GCA_937951695.1. Classification (GTDB taxonomy): domain Bacteria; phylum Pseudomonadota; class Gammaproteobacteria; order Granulosicoccales; family Granulosicoccaceae; genus Granulosicoccus. The sequence continues at coordinate 570 of CALFBL010000287.1, forward strand.
GGCAAACTCAGCGCTCATTTCAATCGAAAAACCACCCGTCCCGAGGGGCACTGATGCCGCGTTTCTCCATCATCATTCCAACGTATAACCGAGCCGACTCCGTCGCTCAGACGTTGGAGAGTTGTTTTTCACAGAGCTTTGACGACTTCGAGATCGTAGTTGTGGATGACGGCTCAAAAGACAACACTGTGGCGGTGTTGAACGCGATCGACGATGCACGCTTAAAGGTGGTCTCACAAACTAACGCAGGCCCTGCTGCTGCGCGTAACACCGGTATGGACAACGCCAATGGCGAGTACATCGCGTTTCTCGACTCGGACGATGTCTGGTATCCGAACTTTTTATGCAGCGCCGATCGAATGCTGCGTGATAACCCAAGGCAAATTCTCTATGGGCAAATCATTGTCGATCGTGGGGTGGGCCGCTATTGGGTCAAGCCAGACCGGGTGATTGCCAAGGATGAATCGATTTATGATTATTTGTACGTGGACGGAATGTTTATTCAGACCAGTACCATTGTGATGCCAACGGAGTTAAAGCACACGGTTCGCTGGGATGAGAGCGTCACCTTTGGCGATAATGATCAATTCGCCATCGATCTGTGGCACACCGGTGCAGCGTTTGCGCTATTACCCGAGCCGCTCACGCTCTACGCGGATATCATGAGCCCGGATGCGTTGTCGCAACTGCCTATTTTTGGTGGTGACACTACTGCCCACACAAATTTTTTCGACTGGATGGCAACACAGAAACAACACATGAGTGAACAAGCCTGGGCGGGCTATCTGGCCCGATTTGAAAGCGTCGCTTTGGCGCGTAAGGCACCGCTGAAAACGCTGGGTATTCTGTGGCGCGCCAACCGCTGCGGCGCGATGAGTTTCAAGGGCATGATGCGCCAGGCGCTGCAATGTTTTTTTCCGGGGTTTTACCGCCGTTTGGTTGATCAATACGTGCGGCTGCGGGGTCATGCTCTGAGCGATATTCTGAGTTAACCTATGCCGCAGGAAAACTATCTTTCTTCGTACCGGATACCGCCACTGGCACTGCTGATATTGCTGTTGGCACTGGTGCAAGGCACCAGCACGTCACTGTCATTGGTGTACCACTTTGCCCGGCCATTGGAATCGCTGGTCAATATCACGTGGTTGGGTACCTACGCGCTGGCTACAGCAGGGTTGTTTGCCAGTTTCGGCATCAACTGGATCACTTGGCTGGTGCGTTACCGATTGCTGCTCGTCATATTGTTAATGGGCACCATTACCTCGGCGACGTGGTCACTCGATCCGGTGTTAACGGTTGAGCGCTCGATACATATGATTGGCTCAACGCTAATTGCTTTTTACATCGGCTTCACCGTGCCGCTGTCCCGGGTGGTCTCCATAAGTGCGTTGGTCTTTACTGTGTTGATGGTCGCCAGTGCAGGCCTAGCGCTGGCGTTACCGCAATATGGCACGATTAACTATGAAGGACTGGTTGCCTGGCGGGGTGTGATGGCGGCGAAAAACACCTTGGGGTTTTGGGCCTGTATTTCGTGCATGCTGACGATCGCTATGATGCAGCGTCATTACCGGTCCACACTATCGGCATTGTTCTGGTTACTCGCGTTTGGTATCTCCATGCTGTGCTTGCTAAAGAGCGAGTCAGCCACCTCGTTACTGGCTCTGGGGGTATCGGTTGTCGTAACGACGGGTCTGGTGATCGCGCACCGGTTTCGCATGGGACTGATCACCACGTCGGTTCTTGCCGTTTTGGCGGCTGGCGTTATCGTGGTGTTGTTTCAACAGATCAATACTGCCGAACTGATCGGTCGGTCGGGAGATTTAACCGGACGCGGCGAGGTCTGGCAACAGACTTGGAAACTGATTCTGGATCGCCCCATTACAGGCTACGGTTACGGTACCCTATGGTATCCCACCGAGAGCACCGCACATATTCAGAAGACGCTTCTGGATTTTACGTGGCTGGTATTTCACGCACACAACGGCTTTCTACAAGTAGCTTCTGAAATCGGCCTGCCGTTGGCGTTCGTGGCACTGCTCATGGTGTTGCAGCAAATGATTGAGGTGATCTATTGCCAATACCAACGTCAGCAATCGGGCACATTGTTCGTACTCGCTTTTAGCGTAGCCCTGCTGCTCAGCAATTACTCGGAAGCGCGGTTTTTGATCAATCGCGAGATGTACTGGATATTCTTCATCGCTATGCCGATAAGTATGTTGCAGCAGGTCAGTGTGGTGATGCGCGATGGTCAACTGAACCCATTGCCCATACCGTTAAATGAAAAGCAACGCGCCAAGGGACAAGAGCGTGTCGCCGAACGTTCACGCAATCGCGAAATGAAGTCGCGATTGAAGAGCGTGCGTCAAATCAATCCGGATGTGCGTGAATCGTCTGATTCAGGCCAGGTTATAGATGGCCAAGTGGCCAAGAGAAGGAGTAACCCGTGAGTAACAGCGCATCAAGACAATCTGTCATGGTCACAGGCGGAGCGGGCTACATCGGCTCGCACATGGTGCGCCAGCTCCTCGAAGGCGGGTTTAAGGTCGTTGTCTTTGACAGCCTC
>CALFBL010000288.1 GCA_937951695.1 uncultured Granulosicoccaceae bacterium
GTTCCCAGAATATTGCTGACAAGGCTAAACACCGACGGTACTTCAGGGTCGCCGATCAGCGCAGCCGTTACCAGTCGAACACCCACAACCTCTTGAAATTGATCAGGCGGTGTGTTTATCGGTAATGCAATAACATCGACAGTGGGTTGTGTTCGTCGCAAGATCAATAAGGATCTTGAACCGGATGCCAAAGATATCGGTTCGATACGTGTCAGAGTGTTACGATCGCCGGTGTCGGTCACAGCATCGATAAACACACGCGTGATATCGCGAGGCACTGTCCCGCTTGCCTGTATCATGTCCGGTACGGTGGAGGCGATGGGTGAGGCGCCCTTGTCGGCGGAAGTAAACAGAGTTACCGGCACATCAGTGAGATTGATTAGCTCTATCTCTGCAGTTGGATCGCTGCTAACCACTACTGGATTTTCGAAGCCGATGGTCGTGCCGAAGGACACGGCAGTATCGGTCGTGGCATTAAAGCCGAACAAATTTGGCTCGGAGACAGCTGATGAATCACCCGAGTCAATGCCGTCAGTATCAGTCGTGTCTGGCGGAGGTACGGAATCACTGGGGTCGGGTTGGCCCTCTGGATCTAACGGGATTGTCGGACCCTCGCTGTCCAGTAAATCATCAACCGCAGTGATACCTGAATTTATAAACCCATCGGAGGACGAGCCGTCGCCGGTGCCGAAGATACCGCCATCGCATCCAGTCAGTAGGGTAGACAACCACACCGCGAGGCACACACCAGACAATAAACGCTCCGTTTTATTTCTCATGATCGGTTTCCGTTTCTATCTCGCCTTCTATCAGATACAGACCTAAGCCAACGCGATTTCTAACGCCATTGCCGGGCGGTTTGTCCCCCTGGTCGTGTTGTTTTAACCAATGGTCCAGTTCGCGCAACAGCACGATGGCTTTGTCTCGTCCGAGTATTCGAAAAGCCTCTAAACCTTCGTCACTGACGTTGTCGTAAGCCACACTGAGCTGCAGGCGTCGGTTGTCGTCTCCGGACAAGTTAAAGTCCAGTGTTTCCAGTAAATCGGTCGCGCTGGTGGCGAACACATCGAGCATGGCTTCTTTACTCTCATGCGGTACATAGCCGCGGGTGAGTAATTCAACCTCTGACCCTTCCTGCTTAACAGTGCCAACTCGAATGAGTTCGTCGAGGACCGCACGTGCTGGCACATCGCCACCGTATTGTTTCACCAATACATTGAACGTATCGTTTGCATCGCCGTAAGTCAGCACGGCAGGTTCCGCACGATCATCGTGGAACTGGCTGTCCTGAAGCCAACCTGTGACAACGCGTAAGGCGCGGTTGTGTTTGCCAATGCTAGGTTCGATGTCAGCGGGCAACTCCAGCAGGCGCTTTACTTCTTTTCGGTTGATACCCGTGACTACTGCCATGCGGGATACGGAAGGGGGTTTACCGTCAATGCCAAAGTGGCGTACAGCTTCGTTCACATAGGCCTGTTTGGCCCAGCTGGAGAATTCCCCATGCGATACACCGTGACGCAGTAGCAGTCGCACCAAGGGCGACAGTACGCGTGTAACGGCTTTCTGTAAGCTGGAGGCCATAATTCGAAGGGTCGCTAAGTTGGGAATATTATCCCATATTGCGACTGATAGGAGCGTGTTCTGAACCTCAATCTGGGAGCAGCGTTACGGCAAGCGGGCTAACTTTCTTGAAAACCCGGTGTCGGTTTGGTGCCGCGGTCGAAGCTTGGTAGTGTCGTTTGCGTATTAATTTTCCGGCAAAATATCGGGCAAGAAGGTGGTTATTTGCGGGAAATGCCACAAAAGCACCAGCCCGACGATCTGGATTATGACAAATGGCCAGATACCACGATAGATATCGCCCGTGGTCACCGAAGGAGGAGCTACCCCGCGCAGATAAAACAAGGCGAACCCGAATGGCGGGGTGATGAATGAGGTTTGCAGGTTGACGGCAATCAGAATCGTTATCCATTCCGGTGGCATTAGCGCTGGGTCTGCTGCGTATATCACGGGGCCGACTATTGGTATGACGATGAAAATGATCTCGATAAAGTCGAGCACAAAGCCCAGCACAAACAACACGCCCATGACCACCAGCAGCAGCACGCGCGGGTCTTCGATCGAGCGTAGAGCCTCTTGTATGTAGTGCTCACCGCCGTAGCTGCGAATCGTCAAGCTCAAAAACAGCGAGGCGATGAGGATCATGAACACCATGCTGGTGACTTTGGTGGTCTCCCTGACCACTTTAGGCAAGACGCCTTTGGCCAGCAACACACCGCAGGCAAACAGCAGGCCGAAAACGGCGACGTGGTAAGCAATTATGGTGACCCAGATTGCGATCTGGTCTTGCGTAGAGACGTTATCAACCGTCATGCGTAAATCGAAGTTACCGCGCATCAGTAACATCACAACGACTGCAAAGGCGGCGTAAGTGATGACTTGTATAGACGCGCTTTTACGACCGTCCTCACGCGCGGATAAACGCGCGGCTGCAAGCATGATGGCTCCCGCAGCTCCCAGCGCTGCTGCTGGTGTTGGGCTGGTTATACCGCCAAGGATGGACCCCAGTACCGACACTATTAAAATCACCGGTGGTGACACCACTCGCAGTACCTCGATATTTTTCAAGCGCTGTATGGCGTGTTTTAAGCCATACAAAATGAGCACAGTGGGTAGGGCGTATTGCGAAAATGCTTTGCTAGGCTGCTCACCACCACCCAGAAACTTGATGTCAACGAACACATAGGCAGCGATTCCTATCAAGCCAATGATGATCGGGGTTGCACGGTATTGCGGTTGAAAAAACAAGGCCAGCAAAAAAACAAAAATACCAACGACGCTCAAAAACAGGGTGCCATGTGACACCAGAGCGGTATCACCGGGTGAGGTTTGAGCAGACACTAGCCCCATCGAGGTAAGAGCGATCCAGCCCGCTATCAATAAAGTGATCGGCCCCAGCGCCATCAGTACCATCAAGCCGGTGCGGTTGTTGTAATGCTCGGCAATATGAAACTCGCCCGGGACGCGTTCCAGCAGTGCAATCGGCGGGGCAGATGAGGGTTTTAGTAATGCGTAAGCCAAAGCGTAAAGCCCGTATAACAGAGCCAGAACAACCCCAGGGATGAAGGCCGCTTTGAACAATGTGCCGGTCGACAGTACCGCAGGTTCTCCCAGCATCTCCATCACGGTGACGCCCAGTTCCTGTGCTCGATTCTCCTGGCCAATGGAATACATATCGCCAACGATGGAACCCAGTAACACGATGACAATAGACGGGGGAATAATTTGTCCCAGTGTGCCCGATGTCGCGATAACGCCTGTGGCGAGAGATTTTGAATATCCGGCACGCAGCATGGTGGGCAGGGCTATCAAACCCATAGTGACGACGGTGGCACCGACCACGCCAGTGCTGGCGGCGAGAAGGGTTCCAACCACAACCACAGCAATGGCAAGCCCGCCTGGCATGGCGCCAAAGGTTCGTGCCATGGTGGTCAGCAGATCTTCCGCAATACGCGAACGTTCCAGCGCAATTCCCATCAGCACAAATAAAGGCACCGCGAGCAAGACTTCGACATTACCGCCGAATGCGCGCGTAAATATACCTTGCGCCCAGGTGGATAAGGTGGAGAGCATGGCACCGTCCCAGCCTTTGGGTAGCACCGGCACGATCTCTTCGGCGCCGTTGTAAATCTCTATGGTGTAGAGCAAGCCCTGGTTGCTCATGATGGCGATTACGGCAAAGCTCAAAATGGCTGAGCCGGCAATCGCAAACGCCACCGGGAAGCCAGTCATAATGCCGAAAAACAAAAAGGAAAACGTGATAATCAGCGATATTTCAACGCCGTTTAGTCCGAACATCATCTCAGTTCTTCCTCGATGCAAGATCGATATCGACATCACTCTCGTTGACGGGTAATCGTGTATTTACCGGCAATTGAGGTTCGTCTTCGAGCAATGGGTGTGATTCCACGTCGGGCTCGAGCAAGCCCCACAGGTTTCGTAACATGAACGCGACAGCTTGAATGAACAAAAGCGCGGCGAAGACTAGAATGATGGCCTTGAATGCCCATACCCAGGTGAATTCTGCCGTACCGGAGGATTCCCATTTGAAGCCTCTCCAGCTCGCCTTGTCGCTGAAAATGTTCAGTGGGCGCTGACTGAAAGCTGAATTGGTGGCAATAGGCCAGGCGAACCACCAGATTAAAATGGCCGTGGGTAGCATGAATAAGATGGAACCGATGAAATCCATCATGCGTTTGGCTCTGTAGCCAACGTTGCCGTACACCAGATCCACTCGAACGTGGCCACCTTCGATAAAGGTGTAGGCTGAGGCTAAGGCAATCAGTATAGCGTTGTAGAACTTCAATTGGCCTGACAGCCACTGTAATTCTTGGGAGGTAAGGTTCAATCCCAATGGGGCGAAGCTCAATTCGTTACCGCGAAATACCTGTCCCATCACAATGATGAGTACTTGCTGCAACATTAGCAGCAGCACAAACCAGGAGGCCCCATGACCAATAGCCCGGTTAAAGCTTTCCAGTTTAAGCACGGTGGCTTTCAGGAATTTTCGGCTGATCAGGCTAAAGACAAACACAGCCAACAGCAACGCCATCATCATGTAGAGAAACTCAAGCGACTGACCGGCGAGGGTCAGAGCCGTCATCTTCTCTTTCAGGGTGTCCAGTTGCCACCAGTTATAAATGATGAGTGGCAAGGTGATCAGATCGAGTGCGCCGTTGGCCACGCCTTTCAGGCAAGCAATAATAAGAGACAAGGAGCTCTCCGGGTACAAGTATCAACAGGGCGAAGGTGCCTAAGTTGCGATAAAAAAGGCGCTACCCGTGTCTACACCGGGTAGCGCCTGTTTCGTTCACGCTAGTGTGACAGCATTGCTGCGCACAGATTGTTTAGCCGACTACGCGATCGCGTTGAGCGGTGTAAGCATTGTCAGATAGGTTCATCCAGCGAGAAGATAATTTCATGCTAGCCATAACCGAATTGTGGATTTTAGCGAACAGCTCATCGTCCATGTTCTCTTCCAGAGTTTCCTGGGAGGCTTTGCCGAACGCGTCCCACACATCATCAGGGAACTGCAGTGTTTCAACACCCGCGGTCACCAAACGATCCAGCGCCTGAGAGTTGTTGGCAAGGAACTGGTGCAAGGTGTACTGGTTCGACTCAGCGGCCGCTATCTCAATCATCTTTTTGTGAGGATCGGACAAACCATTGAACCGCTCAGCGTTTACCGCAACGGACAAACCAGCGCCTGGCTCGTGAAAACCGGACGTGTAGAACTTCTTAGTGATTTCCTGAAAGCCCTCTTTTTCATCGGCCCAAGGACCGATCCATTCGGTGCCGTCAAGCGCGCCAGAAGCGAGTGCCTGGTAGACCTCAGAACCTGGAATAGCCTGTACGGATGCACCCAGTTTGCCGAGCGCCTTACCGCCCAAACCTGGCATACGAAATTTCAGACCTTTAAAGTCGTCTGCGCTTTGAATTTCTTCGCGGAACCAGCCACCGGCCTGTGCACCGGTGTTGCCGGCCAGAAACGACACCAGACCAAACTCTTCACCGATTTCCAGGTGCAGCTCATGCCCACCCATATGGTAGTACCAGTTGTGTAGTTCCGGTGCTGTCATACCAAACGGCACCGCTGTGAAAAATGCAAACGCTGGATGCTGACCGACGTAGTAATAGTCAGCCGCGTGGTACATATCAGCCTGACCCGAGGTCACCGCGTCGAACTGACCGAAGCCGGAGATGAGCTCGCCAATGGCTTTGAGATCGATTTCCAATGTGCCATCGGACATGGCGTTGACAGAATCGGCAAAACGCTGGGCGGCATCGTGGACACCTGCGAGGCCGCGACCCCAACTGGTAACCATCACGAGCTTTTCACGACCTTGAGCAATGGCCGGTGCGCCAGTGATGACACCTGCGCCAACCGCCGCAGCACCCGCACTGCCTTTGAGAAATTTACGTCTAGACATGGATTGACATTCTCCAATGGGTAATTTTTAAGTGATTTAATTTTATTAGTAGCGTATGAGTCTGTAACCACAGATACCCGCTCACTCCCATCAGCTTAATTCAATCTGGTGTTTTCATCCACTGATTAATGTGTAACAGTCATGGATTCTTTGCTGCAAGACGGGGCAAGGATTGTGAAGGTTGAATGCGCTAAGGGTGCCCCGGTGAGAAGCGCGTCACAAATAAAGGCGCCTGTGCGCGCCTTCTATCATGAACCGATGTTCTGGTTCGAGTTGTCAATACCCGCTATACCGCAGTTTGTTAATCAGATTAGCCGAGGGGCACATGTTGGTAAGCTCAACCTCTGCTCGCCGGTCCTGAGCCAATCCATCGACTAATCCGCTGCGGTGGGAGTCGTGTCGTCGGGCGGAAAAGACAGATTGATCGTGATGTTCTGTAACGCGTTGTCACCATTAAAGCGGGTGGCAAATTGGCCAGGTAGTTCGATATTAATTGTCAGGTGGTTTCCATGGGTTGCAGTCCCGGTGAGTGCCTGATGCTCCAAGAGTTGGGTCTGAGCCACTGCCGTCGCTGTTGAGTGAACAGATAATGTCTCGGCCGGTACCGTGATGGCCAAGGCACTTGCCACAGAACTGGCGTTCTGGCTAGCGGAGGCGGTTAAGGCACTGGTTGCTGTCGTGTGGGTTGGCAACGCGGCTGAAATGTCAGGTTCATCAGTCGACGCAGGGTTAGCGATCGCGGCAGGATTCGTATAGGCCGTGGTGGCTTGACGTGGCCCAGTAAATGCCTGACTGGCCAAAATAGCACTCACAGTCGCGATCGCTTGTGTGTCTGGGCTGTCTGCGTCCGAGGATTGGGGTTTGATCGCCGAAGGCAGGGTTGCCCTATCGACCCCGGAGTTCAGGCGCAAGGTATCAGCGAAGGCTGTGCTGTGGTGCGCCAACAGGGGGGTCCCTGCGATGACTAGAAGAGCGGAACAGATAGTGGGAGAAAGCTTCATCGAATGCTCGTGCTCGGATTAGCCTACAAAACGGTTCCAGCGGCCTGCTCACACTTTTCTGTAGACCCGTTGGCAAATTGGTTCTATTTATTTGAAGTAGACCCCACGACAGACTGGGTGAGCTGTGAACTGGGCTTCAGAATCAGGCCAATCAGCCGTAAACATTTGTTAAGAGGGGATTGAAAGCATTGACGAGGGAGCAGTGTCCTGTGCGTGGTCACGTCAATACCAATTACGTCATACCAGCGCCGCCCGCGAGAGGGCGTTGGGCGCTTGGCGTCTTGTTCGTCTGTGCTACGGCAGCGGTCGCACTGATCAGTTATTACATGGGCAATTGGCCATGGAAGTTTCAATGGGTCGACGGGGGAAAACCTGACACGCTGCTACTCTCGGTCATCGTCGAGGCCAGCATGGATTTATCAGGCATCGGGTTAGTGGGCGTGTGTGCTTTGGCTTTGGTGTTGATGCACAAACGGACAGGTTTCCATCAATCGGATCTGCCGGCGTTTGAAGCACAGCATCTGGATAGTGATTCTGATCAGCTACGACAGTTCCTACGGGCGCACGTTGTTGAGCAAGGCTTGGACATTTACTTATCGGTTGATGATTGGTTGGACAGTATCAGCCACGAATATGAGTATCGTCCCAATCAAGGGTATGTGTTGCGCACGCCGGACGAAAGGGTCAATCCGGATGAAACGCTCTTGGACGGTGTTATCTCAACGCAATGGGCGGTCTCGCACCAGGTGATTAATGGCTCTACGGTAGAGGCTATTATTGGCTTGCAACGGCCGGGAGAAGAAGACTTTCTGCAGCAAGTACTCACGGTATATTTTGAGACATCGCCTGGTTTGATACAACAGATTCAGGATGCCCAGAAAGTCTCTGATTGGACGAAACTCATCGCATCGGCTCATCGATTAAGGTCCAACAGTGCGTATCTGGGGGCTGAACGTTTAACGGCATTGTGCGAACAGCTGGAGCGATTGGTGGCCGCTAAGGACGACGAGCACAGTCGTGAAGTATGCGAGCAGCTACCCGTGGAATACGGCGAGGCCTCCGCACATCTTGTCGGCTACCTCCACTATCAGTCAAAGGCTGCATAGAAACGGCCCCAGAGTGCTGGGGCGTTTTGCATTTTATAAGTCCATCGACATCTGAGATGTATCAATCAGCGAATCCAGATCCACCCCTTCGTAAAAATCAAAGATTGTATCAATCACTTCCTGTACATCGTCTGTCACAGTAAACAAGTTCATGTCATCCGGGCTGATGGTTCCCGTCTCGATCAGAGAATCTTCGAACCACTGCAATAAGCCACCCCAGAACTTTGTACCGAACAAAATGATGGGGATTTTTTTGGTCTTACCGGTTTGCACCAAGGTGAGAATTTCGGCCATCTCGTCCAGCGTACCAAAGCCGCCGGGCATAACGACATAGGCTGATGCGTACTTAACGAACATCACCTTGCGGGCAAAAAAATATTTAAAGTTAATGCCGATATCCTGATAGGCATTGCCCGATTGTTCATGCGGTAATTTGATGTTCAGACCAACGCTGGCGGATTTACCGGCGAACGCCCCCTTGTTCGAAGCCTCCATGACACCAGGGCCACCACCGCTGACCACGGCAAAGCCAGAGTCAGACAGCAGTCGGGAGAGCTCCTCAGATACTTTGTAGTATTCATGATCGGGCTTGAACCGGGCGGAGCCGAAAATGCTCACCGAGGGGCTGACATCAGCCATCTGCTGAAAGCCATCAACAAATTCAGCCATGATCTGGAAGACTTTCCAGGAGTCACGGGTGAGGGCCTTGTCGCGGGCGTCTGCACGCATCTGATTGTGGGTGGAAGGTTTTCGCATGAGGAAAGTTTCGCTGTGTGTGGAGGCGGGCTTAGCCCACGTTTGGCGGTACACTGATTAGTACAGCAATAGCGTAGGTGCGGGCATGCCCAGCCAGTCAAATAAACCGATCATTCTGGTGGATGGTTCATCTTACCTTTACCGTGCATTTCACATACCGAATCTGCAACGTCTGACGAATCCGGCGGGTCAGCCATCGGGTGCGATTTACGGCGTCATGAACATGTTGCGCAGTTTATTGCGTGAATACCGGCCGGGCAGTCTGGTCGTGGTGTTCGACGCAAAAGGCAAAACCTTTCGTGATGATCTGTACAGCGAGTATAAGGCGAACCGACCGTCGATGCCCGACGATATGCGGGGGCAGATAGAACCGCTGCACGCGATCATCAAAGGCCTTGGTTTGCCCATATTGATCGAGCCCGGAGTCGAAGCCGACGATGTGATTGGCACGCTGGCGGCCGAGGCCACAAAAAAGGGGCTGGCCACCATCATTTCGACGGGAGACAAAGACATGGCGCAGCTGGTCAATTCTCATGTGACGCTGATCAACACCATGACCAACACCTCGATGGATGAAGCGGGGGTCATGGAGAAGTTTGGCGTTCGTCCCGATCAGATCATCGATTATTTGGCCTTGGTGGGGGACGCTTCCGACAACATTCCAGGAGTGCCTAGCTGTGGGCCGAAAACGGCGGCGAAGTGGTTGGCCGCTTACGATACTCTCGACGGCGTCATTGCCGAGGCGGATTCTGTGAAAGGCAAGATCGGCGAAAAGCTTCGAGCCAGTCTCGACTTTCTGCCATTGTCGAAAACGCTGACTACCATTAAAACGGATGTGCCCATGGATTTATCGGTGGATCAGCTGAAAATCGGTGAACACAATCCAAAAGCGTTGGCAGAGTTGTACGAGGCGCAAGGGTTTAGAACCTGGAGTCAGGAGATAGCCAGTGGTCTTGGCTCAGCGGCTGACATCGGCAATCCAGGCAAGGCGTCCAGCGACGAAGCGGCGCAAGAGAGCGCAGCGGTTCCGGCCAGCTCGGTCGGATCCAGTGCCAATTACGAAACCATCCTGACTCGAAGCCAATTGGACAAATGGATCAGCAAACTCGAGAAAGCAGAGGTCTTCGCCTTCGACACGGAAACCACCAGCCTCGATTACATGCAAGCAGAGGTAGTCGGTGTCTCCTTTGCAGTGGCAGAAGGCGAGGCAGCTTATGTTCCGCTGGCCCACGATTATGAGGGGGCGCCTGAGCAATTGGATCGGGATGAGGTACTCGTATTGTTGCAACCCGTGTTGGCACGCAAGCCATGCAATCTGGTAGGGCAGCACATCAAGTACGACATCAACGTGCTAAAGAATCACGGCATCGAACTCAGTAACGTGGCGCACGACACCATGCTGCAATCCTACGTGCTGGATGCAACCGCCACTCGTCACGACATGGATTCTCTGGCCAAGAAGTACCTCGGTGTTGCCACTATCAAGTTCGAAGACGTTGCCGGAAAGGGAAAAAAGCAGCTGACTTTTAATCAGATAGAAGTAGAAACCGCTGCCACTTATGCCGCTGAAGATGCCGATATTACACTTCGATTGCACAAGGTGTTGTGGGAAAAACTACAGGCGTTTCCGAAGCTTGTGACGGTGTACCAGGAGCTCGAATTACCGTTACTAAAAGTATTGTCGCGTATTGAACGCAAGGGCGTCTGTATTGATGTCGATATGTTGAACAAGCAGGGGAAGAAGATATCCGCCACGCTGGAAGCGGTGGTTGTCGCAGCCTATGAAGATGCGGGTAAAGCCTTTAATCTGGGTTCGCCGAAACAGATTCAGGAAATCTTTTTTGAAGAAAAACAATTCCCGATCATTCGTAAAACGCCTAAAGGGCAGCCCTCAACTGCTGAAGACGTGCTTGAACAACTGGCACACGACTATGAACTACCACGACTTATTCTGAAGCATCGAAGCCTGTCAAAATTACTCTCCACCTACATTGACAAACTGCCGCTTCAAGTTAACCCGGACAGCCACCGTGTGCATACCTCGTATCACCAGGCCGTTGCGTCAACCGGACGCTTATCCAGCACCGATCCTAACTTACAAAATATTCCCATTCGCACCGAAGAGGGTCGAAGGATTCGTGAAGCATTCGTGCCGGAGTCCGGCATGCGCTTACTGGCTGCCGACTACTCCCAAATTGAGCTTCGAATCATGGCGCATTTGTCCGAGGATAAGGGGTTGAATGAGGCGTTCGCGCAAGGTCTGGATGTGCATCGCGCCACCGCGGGTGAAGTGTTTGGCGTTCCGATTGATCAGGTGGAGGATTCGCAGCGTCGCGCCGCTAAGGCGATCAACTTTGGGCTGATCTACGGGATGTCTGCGTTTGGTCTGGCCAAGCAACTCGATATTCCCCGAGGCGAAGCTCAGGATTACATCAATTTGTATTTTGAGCGCTACCCCGGTGTGCGTGAATACATGGACACCACCCGCGAGAAGGCGAAAGAGGATGGTTACGTGGAAACCGCCTTCGGCAGGCGCCTGTATTTATCTGACATTAACGCCCGCAACGCCCAGCAAAGAAACTACGCGGAACGTGTTGCCATTAACGCGCCTATGCAAGGGACTGCTGCCGATATCATCAAGCGGGCCATGCTGACTGTGGATGATTGGTTAAGCACTGAAAAAGTGCCGGCTAAAGTCATTATGCAGGTGCACGATGAACTGGTTCTGGAAGTGGAAGCGGGTGAACTTGAGGCGGTGGGCGATCAGGTCAGGCGCTTGATGGTGGAAGCTGCCAGTTTGAGTGTGCCGCTGGAAGTTGATATCGGTATTGGCAACAGCTGGGAAGAGGCGCACTGATAGCCGGGTTTGCGGGTCAGTTTGCTCGATTGTGGTAGGGGTCAGTGATTCGGCGCTTGACACTTTGCCCTTGACGTGGGGAAATGGTGAGTCGAGCGGGCAATTAATCAGGGGCGGATCAGTATGCGCTACGTTATTATTGGAGCAGGGCCAGCCGGAGTTAACGCGGCTGAGCACTTACGCAAATACGACCCCAGCGGGGAAATCACACTGCTGGCAGCGGAGGACGCACCACCCTACTCACGTATGGCTCTGCCGTATTTTCTGGTGGGCAACATACCCGCTGAAGGCACCTTCCTGCGCAAAGACGCCGAGCACTATTCCAGGCTAGGCATCAATGTTCGCCACGCTCGTGTCAGCGCGGTGGATTCATCGGCCAAAAGCATAAGCCTGGTGGGTGGCGATACGCTGTCATTTGACAAGTTGTTGGTTGCCTCAGGCGCAACAGCGGTGAAACCGCCTGTGCCGGGAATAGACCTCGACGGGGTGTATAACTGCTGGTCGCTGGCGGATGCGCACAAAATAGTCGAGCGAGCCGCTCCGGGTTCCAACGTGATTCTGATGGGCGCGGGTTTTATTGGCTGCATTATTCTCGAGGCCTTGGCCGCGCGCGATGTGAACCTGACCGTGGTTGAGATGGAAGAGCGGATGGTGTCACGCATGACCAATCAAACCATGGGCGATATGATCAAATCCTGGTGCGAGAACAAAGGCATCACCGTATTGACGTCTACCAAAGTCGATGCCATCACCGCAGCTGATGGCGCCTTGTCGGTATCCACCAACACCGGGCAAACCCTACCGGCGGACCTAGTCATTTGCGCCACCGGGGTGCGCTCCAATACGGCATTTCTGGACGGCAGCGGTGTCAAGGTCGATATGGGCATTGTGGTGGACGATTACATGCAGACCAGCGTTGCTGATGTGTACGCCGCAGGTGACGTCGCCCAGGGCAAGGATTTGTCGACGGGGGATTACTACGTTCAGGCCATTCAGCCCACCGCTGTGGAGCACGGTCAACTGGCTGCGTGGAGCATGGCTCGTGGTCACACCACCGAGACCCGCGGCAAACTGAATATGAACGTATTGGACACAGTTGGACTCATATCGACATCGTTTGGTTTGTGGATGGGCACCGATGGCGGCGAAGAGGCGGAACTGGTCGACAAAGATCGCTACCGGTACCTCAATTTGCAATTCAAGGACGATGTGCTGGTCGGTGCCAGCAGTTTGGGCATGACGCAACATGTAGGATGCATGCGTGGGCTTATACAAACCGGTGCTCACCTGGGTGAGTGGAAACAGCGATTGATGGCCGAACCCAACCGGCTTCCAGAGGCTTACCTTGCCAGTGCACAGGCTCAGCACCAGACGCTAAGCCGGTAAGTTGCCGATAAGCGGCGCTGTTTAACGCTCGTTATGTCAGTAATTTTTCCAAGATAAACGTTATGCAAATCACACTAAAACTGTATGCAACTTTGTCAGATCGATTGCCGGACGGAGCTGTTAAAAATGCCGCCGAGATAATCGTGGAAGACGATGTCACGTTAAACAAAGTCATTGATCGATACAATGTACCTCGCGAGTTGGCTCATCTGGTTTTGGTCAACGGACATTTCGTCTGTGACACAGACCGGGATCAAACCGGGGCTTTGGTCGAAGGCGATGTGCTGGCGATCTGGCCGCCGGTTGCGGGTGGTTGATTCACGATGACTGACCAGCAGTTCTCAAAAGAAATGGGTGTGACGCACAAGGATTTCTATCGTTTGTTGCCGCGAGCTATGGGGGATACGGCCTATGAAATTAACGGTAATACGGTGCACGCTGCCTTGGCTGGCGGGGCATTGACCATCAGCCTGGGTGACCCTCAAATTCGGCGCATCGCCCTGATGGCCATACCCTATGCGAAGGTGAGTTTTCATTTCGATGGGGTCGATGAAGCGTCGAGATCATCGTTTATGCAGCACTTTGATTTATCGTTTCAACGCGGTGGGGGTTAACACGTTATGGTAATGCCGCCTGCCAACAACTTAGCGATTACCGATCGTCTGAATCGGCCGCTGCACGATCTGCGAATATCGGTGACCGACCGATGTAATTTTCGTTGCGTGTATTGCATGCCGAAGTCAATCTTCAATAAAGACTACGAATTTTTAAAGCGCGATCAGATCCTGTCATGGGACAACATCGTGTCAGTTGTGCAAGCAGCAGCGCCTCTGGGTGTGCGAAAAATTCGCCTTACCGGTGGCGAGCCGTTGATCCGTAAGGATCTGGAAAATCTGATCGAACGCATTGCAATCGTCGACGGTATCGACGACATCAGTATGACCACCAATGCAGCGCTGTTGTCGCGGCAACGCGCCGAATCGTTAAAACGCTCAGGCCTAAAGCGCATCAACGTGAGTCTGGATGCGATGGATGACAAAACCTTTCATGTGATGAACGATATGGGGGTCGATGTCGCCAGTGTTTTGCAGGGTATTGATAACGCAGCAGCAGCGGGTATTGAAAACGTCAAAGTTAATATGGTGGTGAAGGCAGGGTTGAACGATCACAGCATTTTGCCGATGGCGAAGCACTTTCACGGCACCGGCCAAATCCTTCGGTACATTGAATTTATGGATGTGGGCAATTCCAATTCCTGGGACATGAAAGACGTCATCACCAGCGGGCAGATCGCCAAGATTATCAACGCCGAGATGCCGATCGAGCCCGCTGAAGCGAACTATCAAGGCGAGGTGGCCAAACGCTGGCGGTATTTGGACGGCGGGGGTGAAATTGGCATCATCAGTTCGGTATCCGAACCGTTCTGTGGCGATTGCAGCCGAGCACGGCTCTCGGCAACTGGCAGTATTTATACGTGTTTGTTTGCCAGTCAAGGGCACGACCTTCGTGCTCATCTAGCCAGCGGTGACAACGATGCGCTCAGAGATCATTTGAGACAAATTTGGGAAGTTCGCAGTGACCGCTATTCCGAGACACGTTCTCAGGTGGTGACATTTCGTCCCAAAGTTGAAATGTCGTTCATAGGGGGATAGGACGCCACAGAATCGGTCAATGACGAGCAGCTGTCTCGGGCGATTAATTGCACCGGCAGTTGCTCAACTAATCCGGGTTGTGGTCCTTGCTCAAGACAACGCAGTAGCAAACAAGCGGCGCGAGTTCCCAGCGCAATGCGATCCTGGTGGATGGTGGATATAGGCGGCATAAAGTGCTTGCTGAGTTCGATGTCATCAAAACCGAACACAGACACATCCGCTGGTACCGATAATCCCTCCTTGCTCAGCGCCGAGATCAATCCCATTGCGATGGTGTCCGAGGCACAAAAAACAGCTGTGGGCGGGGAATCCAAGGCGAACAGTTTTTTAGTAGCTTGAACGCCAGCATCCAGCGAAAAGCCTCCGGTAATTGATGTGTAATGAACGCCGAGGCGATTGCACGCGCGCTCAAAGCCTGCCTCCCGCTCAAGAGTCAACACATTGTTGGGAGGCCCAGTGACATGCGTGATGTGTCTGTGGCCCAGCGAGTAAAGGTACTCAACCGCTTGCATAGCGCCATCGCTATTCGAACTTCTCACGGACGGAAAGTCAGAATTGTTCACCCACTCACAGGCGAATACGATCCTTGATTCTTGCGCCGGATCCCCCAAGGCTGCGACCATCTGCGGCGGCAGACTGCCATCGAGAATGATGACGCCATCGGCGCGATGGTCTTGCAAGTAATTCACCAGCTCTTCGTCGGTGGCGTTAAATTGTTTCGTTTCCGCCACGACCAGCGCCAGCCCTTGCGGGGTCAACACTTTTTCGATGCCTTGGAGCACCTGCGAGAAAAAGGCATTGCCGATGTCGGGGAGCAGGGCGAGCACGATATGTGAGCGCTGCGTACGCAAATTACGTGCAGTGCGATTGACTCTGTATCCTGTGTCATCAATCGCATCGAGAACGGCCTGACGCTTTCCAGCTGAGACTGAACTAGACTGACTTAAAACACGCGATACGGTTGCTGTGGATACCTCGGCTCGGGCTGCAACATCTTGTATTGTCGGGGCTTTTTTGCTCAAATGCCCAAAATCCATCTGAAGACCTATCGGTTTTTCTTGAACCCGTTATACACGTTCAGTTAGACTGATCGCAATCGTAAACAGCAGAGAGTTACGTTTTGCTGTAATCGATTTCAACGATAAAAAATTCTGGAGGATTACTGATGCAAACGTATTTAAAGGCTTTCGGCCTCTCTGTTGTACTCGCAGCGCCGCAAGTGGCCACTGCCGCAGATCTTGAAGTTACCCACTGGTGGACGTCAGGTGGTGAAGCCGCAGCGGTAGCGGAATTTGCCAAAGCGTTCAACGCCACGGGAAATAATTGGGTCGATGGCGCAATTGCAGGATCTGGCGGGACAGCGCGTCCCATTATCGTCAGCCGAATCCTTGGTGGGGATCCGATGGGCGCTACACAGATGAATCACGGCCGTCAGGCAGAAGAGCTGATCGAAGCTGGGTTAATGACCGACCTGACTGAGTTGGCCGAAAAAGAAGGCTGGGCCGATCTCGTCAATCCACCGGCCCTGCTGGACGCGTGCACCTATGAAGGCAAAATATATTGTGTTCCGGTGAACATTCATTCGGCTCAGTGGTTGTGGCTGAGTCATGGCGCTTTTGAAGCGGCGGGACTGGAAGTGCCGAAAAATTGGGATGAGTTTGTTGCTGATGCTGCAAAACTTCAAGAAGCTGGCATTGTGCCGCTAGCGATGGGTCAGCAAGGTTGGCAGCAGAATTTAGCCTTTGGTACCATCACTATCGCTGTGGCTGGTGAAGAAGCGTGGCGTAAGGTGGTTGTAGACAAAGATGCAGAAACCGTCATGGGCCCTGAATATACGGCAGTGTTTGCAGCGGCTGCCAATGCAAGAGAACTGGCGCGTGAGTCAAACGTTCAGGACTGGAACCAGGCGACGAACCTGGTAATCACCAATAAAGCCGGTGGCCAGATAATGGGCGATTGGGCGCAAGGTGAATTCCAGGTTGCCGGGCAGGTCGCAGGCAAAGACTACACTTGCCTCCCCGGTTTGGGCGCAAACGAAGTACTCGATACGGGTGGCGACGCGTTCTACTTCCCAGTCAACAGTGATCCGGAAATTCAGGCCGCGCAAATGGAGTTGGCCTCATTGTTGATTTCGCCTGCAGTACAGGTAGCGTTCAACCTGAAGAAGGGCTCATTACCCGTACGGGGCGATATCGATATGTCGTCTGCGAATGACTGCATGCAGAAAGGTTTGGGCATTCTGGCTGATGGCAAGGTTCTACCGTCTGGCGACATGGCTCTGACTGCGGATACTCAAACTCAAATCGAAGACTTGATGGCGGAGTTCTGGACGTCTGATATGTCAGCTGAAGATGCTCAGAAAGCTTACGCAGCACTGATCGAGCAAGCCAACTAGGTTTTGGATGTATTGGTTGTAAACACGACACTGCCTGACGTCACGGATGCGTCAGGCATTGACATCGTTCAAAACTTAAGGGCCCATCTGTGACTGAGCCGGACATCCCCAAGCGGCCCTCTAGGCTGTTTGACAATTTATCGTCCAAAATTGCCTCCATCCCGATGATTCTGACCACTTTGGTGGTATTCGTGGGCGGTACGACATGGACGGTGATTT
>CALFBL010000289.1 GCA_937951695.1 uncultured Granulosicoccaceae bacterium
GGTGATGACAACCCCTGCCTGATCCGCGTAGCGTTTTAAAATCGGACCACATACCGCGTCCAGTTCTGCGTTCATCAACACCACGTGTTTGCCGTGTTTGATGGCCTCCATGGTCACCGTAGCCCCGAATTCAACATCGCCGGTGGCTTCGACAATGACATCGATGATGTCGCAGCGACAAATCGCCAGAGCGTCTTCACTGATCGCGGCTTGGCCCTTGTTTATGGCGGCTTCAAGAGCTTCGGTAGAGTCTGTCACCACCGCATCCATCACGCCAGCCTGTGCATAGGCGGTGTGCGCTTTGCTGATGTCCCGGTTGTAGATCGCCGACAAGCGCATCCCGGTACGAAACGCGGTTGTTATCTGAATCGCCAGTCCGCGACCCATGTAGCCAGCACCCAATAGACCGACGCGAATTGGCCGTCCAGACTCTTCACACTTTGCAAGAGCGGTATCGATGATGATCACGAGGTTTGACTACTCATTGGTTGTGAGGCTGAAGTTAAATTAAACCGAAGGACCACGGCCAACGCCTTCGTAACGCGCTACCGAATCCGGTGCGAACATGCGTCGCCCATCGATTACTAGAGGCGCTGGCGCGCTGCCGTTAATCATCGCCGGCAAGGTCTCGAATTCTGGCCAGGCGGTGGCCACTACGATGGCTTCTGCACCTTCGATGGAGGCTTTTACTGATTCACCGTAGGTGATCGTGCTGTGGCTCGATAACGCCGTACTGGCCGCTACTTCCATAGCGTGCGGATCAAACACGGTAACCTTGGCGCCTGCGTCGAGCAGTTGGTTTACGATTGTTAGCGAAGGGGACTCTCGTATATCGTCGGTACCGGGTTTAAAAGCCAGGCCTAACACCGTGATGCTTACGTCTTGAAGCGATGTGTAGTGTTTGTGCAGTAACTTAACAACCGTATCGGGTTGTTTAGCGTTGGTTTTAATAACCCCATCTAGGACAGCAGAGTCAACGCCTTGTTGGTTGGCGTAAACCCGCAATGCGTTCACATCCTTTGGGAAACAACTGCCACCGAAGCCACAACCAGTGCGCAAATAGGTGTTGGATTGTGGCACGATCCGAGTACCATTTTCCAGGATCGGAGAGAAGCGTTTGTCGAGCTGTACGCCATCAAACACATCTTGTGTATCCACGCCAGGCACCTTCTCGCAAATGTTGCCGATCTCGTTAGAGTATGAGATGAGTGTGGCCAGCAGCGCGTTGGCAGCATACTTGATCATCTCAGCTGTGGTGGTGTTGCATCGAATTTTATCGGTGGATTTGAACGAGTTGTACAGCTCGTTGATGGCAGTAAACGATTGATCGTCGTTGCAACCGATGACGATACGATCTGGGTTCATAAAATCCTCGACCGCGTTGCCTTCGCGCAAGAATTCCGGGTTCATGCCCACCCCAAAATCGGTCCCGCAGGTTTTCCCTGAATGTTGCTCAACAGCCGGTAACACCAAATCATCGGTGGTACCGGGCACGACCGTACTCTTGACCACTACCACGTGGTAGCGCTCGGTATCTTTCAGTACCTTGCCGATTTCAATGCTGGCGCTTTCGATTTGCGACAAATCAATCTGATCGCCGTTAAAGGGTGTGCCCACTGCGATCAATGTGAGGTCACTGTTGGCGACTGCTTCGCGGATGTCTTGTGTCACGAACAACGTTTTGCCGATCGTCGCACTCAGAAGTTCATCCAGTCCTTCTTCATGAATGGGGCTATTTCCGGATTCTATTTGCGCAACTTTGCCGGCGTCACGCTCGACAATCGTGACAGCGTGTCCGCGGGACGCCAAACACGTACCTGAGACCAGCCCGACGTAACCACCCCCGATAACTGCAACCTGCATAACGTGTTCCTAGGTTTCCCGGTTATCTTGATACCAAATCAACGAACGACGAATCCCTTCATCAATGGGAACCACCGGTTCAAAGTTCAATTCAGCTCGAGCTTTGGCGATGTTTGGGCAACGCCGGTTCGGGTTGTCGGTCAAGTAATGCTCGTCATCGCTTTTGGCAAATTTAACTGAACCTTCATAGCCAAACAGCTCTTTCGCGGCCGCTACGTTTTTCTCGGCAAATTCACGCACTGATATTTCGGGCGATTCGTTGCCAATATTGTAGGCCTCGCCCTTGCGTCCGTTGAACAGGATTTTGAAATAGCCGGTTATTGCATCCGAGATGTAACAAAAGGTTCGTGTTGGGGAGCCGTCCGACAACAGAACAATATCTCGATTCGACAATACATCATTGGCAAAATCCGGTGGTGCTCGCTTATCGGAAATGCTTAGACCGGGGCCGTAGTTATTAAAAGGCCGAGCGGTTTTTACGGGTACCTGATGCTGATTGGCGAAGTTCACACACAAGGTCTCCCCATAGCGTTTGGATTCGTCATAACACGCTCTGGGGCCGGTACAGGAGACGTTGCCGCGATAGCTTTCCGAGGTCGGGATGTTATCGGCATCAGGGTCGCCGTAAATCTCGCTGGTGGAGAAAAACAATATGGCGCTGATCGGATTGTTATCTGCGGCCCGCACGCGGGAAAGATCGAGTATTTGACGAAGCCCGTGAACGTTGGCGTCCATTGTCTCTATCGGGTATTCACGATAGAAAATGGGGGAGGCAATCGATGCTGCGTGAATGATGAAGTCCGATTGGCACAACTGGGGGGGTAGGGTTTCAGTGACATCGTGGGTATACAGCTCGCAGTGGGCCTGCTTTGCACAGGCGTCCAACCACGCAGGGCGCCCGCGGATGAACGTATCAAACACGTTCACCTGTATGCCAGATTTCGCCGAATTTTGCCGATTCCAGTGCAGCAAGGACTGAACCAGATAGAAACCTAAAAATCCCGCACCACCCGTGATGGATACGGTTTTACCTGAGCAGGATGAAAATTCCAAAGCCAAAGCATCGCAGATGCGATCCATGTCTTCTGTTTCAATTGCTGATGAGTCGAGCATTTAAGCAGGCCATTTCTATACGTGCAAAAGGATGGCGTAGCGAGCCTGTAGATGCGCTCAGAACGTCATCAAAGAGTAAGTCCACGGTGCCGAATGATGCTGCAGTGCATCACGATGCAGGGAGCGCTGAACTTCACACCCTGATATCGGCCACATCACAAGTTTACACAGAGGGAGGCTCAATTGTGTGAACAAAGTCTGCCAGTGATAGGGTAGGGAAATAGTCCAGATTTGAAGCGTTTGCGAAAGACCAAAAGTAAAAAGGGCGACCAATCGGCCGCCCTCTGTTCACTTTATCTCATCGAAGATGAAAAACGTGACGGTTTACTCAACCATACCCGACATGGTGTCTATCATGGTCTGCACGGTGGGGCCGAGAACATCGGACACACCATCTTTTCGCAGGGCAACGGCGGCCACTGGCCGAACCTTCGCAATACCGGTCTTTATCACGCGATCAAGCGCGATCTTGGATGATCCGGTTGCGCCTGATACCGCTTCCGATACGCCGTTCAGAGTCTCATTGGCAGCTTCCAGTTTCGGCAGAGCAGTTTCTGCTGATTCAGCATCGGTGACTCGACCGAGCACGGCAGAGGCGGTTCCAATGACGTTACCCAGCTGTCGACTCACCGACGTTAAGCTGAAATCAGGAGCAGCGGTTGATGTGTCGGCAGTCGCGTCACTCTCGTCACTGCCCACGGCTGTGTCACCTTCGGCCATCTCTTCCACTTCAGCAGCACTATCTTCACCGTCTGCGGCATCTTCACTTACTGCAGCACCCTCTTCAGTGGTTGCCGCATCGTCTGTTTCACTGGTTGCATCACTTTCAGCAACCTCTTCAGTCATTTCATCATCGGTCGCTTCACTGGTTGAATCGCCTTCAGTACCGTCCTCGGCAACTGTCGTTGAATCGCCTTCAGCGGCATCGTCGTCGACATCATCTGCGGCCATAGTGTCGTCGTCGGCGCTTTCAGTATCTGCTTCAGCCGTCACATCGCCTTCATCAGTGTCAGTGGCGTCACCTTCGACCTCATCGGTTGAACCCTCAGCGTCTTGAACGGCATCAGAAGCCATTTCACCGGTTGATTCCGTAACACCTTCAGTTGCATCAGTTGTCGCATCACCGCTAGCATCGGCTGCCGCGTCACCTTCGGCCATCGCTTCGGCAGTAGCAGTGCTTTCTTCACTTGCCGCAGCATTTTCACCCTCTGCAGGTTGTTCCTCATCACCTTCGGCAACCTCTTCAGCCATTTCATCATCGGTCGCTTCACTAGCTGAATCGCCTTCTGTGGCATCCTCTGCAGCCATGGTGTCGTCGTCGGCGCTTTCAGCAGTATCAGCTTCAGCCGCCACATCGCCTTCATCAGTGTCGGTGGCGTCACCGTCGGCCTCATCGGCTGAACCTTCAGTGTCTTGAACGGCATCGGCTGCACTTTCAGCCGAATCAGAAGCAATATCACCTGTCGCGTCTGCCGCATCTTCCACCGCATCTGCCGCATCTTCCACTGCATCTGCTGCATCTTCCTCTGCATCTGCCGCATTTTCCTCTGCATCAGCCGCATTTTCCTCTGCATCAGCCGCAGAATCAGTTGCATCGCCCGCCGCATCACCGATTGCGTTAGCCGCATCTTCAACCGCATTTTCAACCGATTCACTTGCATCGGACGCTGCGCTTTTTAACGCGTCAGTTGCGTCTGAGGCGGCATCACTGGCCGAGTCCGTTGCGTCAGCAGCCGCATCGCTGGCGGCGTCGACGGTCTCATTAACGGCGTCTGTCGCTGAATCGGCGGCGTCAGCAGCGGCGTCGGCAGCTCCTTCGACAGCATCGGTTGCATCCGCAGCGGTATCACTGACAGCGTCAGCCACGTCGGAGGCGGCACCTTCAGCCGCATCGGTCGCATCAGCGGCTGCGTCGCCAACCGCCTCTGCAGCGCCATCCACTGCACTAGAAGCAGAATCGGTTGCGTCCGCAGCGGCGTCGCTGGCTGAGTCAGCGGCAGCGTCTGTTGCACTGTCCGCTGCGTCGCTGACAGCATCGGCGGCATCAGAAGCGGCCTCTTCAACAGCACTTTCAGCCGAATCGGTAGCATCAGCGACAGCATCACTCGCAGCGTCAACGGCGCCTTCGGCAGCTTCTGTTGCATCGGCTGCAACTCCGTTGGTGGCATCGGTCGCGCTGTCAGCGGCATCAGTGGCGGAATCGCCCACGGCGGTTACGGTGTCGGCAGGGGCAGGGGCGTTGTCACCCTTGCCAAAGAAAGTCAGTAGAAGCCAACCGACGAGCAAAGCGCCAATGATCGGCAAAAATTTAAGCCACATAGTTTAATTCCTCCGGTGCAGACCCAGGAACGGGTTCACCATGATTTACACGTTACCAATGTCGACAGCCCTCTTGGCTGGCCAACGTCGTTGTTGCAATGTTACACCTTAGCGCTAACCGTTTGATGAACGCCTGGAATTGCCGGCCGGTTTTTTCCAGTTGTTTACCATCGAAGGTGATGGATTTCTCGGTATTTACTGCAATTTTGTTCAAGTGTTGACCATTTTACCGGCGGATAAAATTTGGTTTGAAAACATCAGTTTAAATCAATGGGTTTGGTCCCCATTGATCCAGCTCAGAGCGGCGAATAGCAAGACTAGTAAAATCTTATGAAGGGTACAAAAGCTATGAAAGTGAAATTTTCGGACGAGGAATGGTTTCTGCTGAGTTCGGTGCCCGCAGCGATCGGTGCCTTGATGAGTGCGGCGGCACCCAGCGGTTTCTTCGGCACCATAAAAGAGCTCGGCGCCACCATGAAGACGTCGGTACAAGGGTTGCAAACACACCCGGACAGTCTGCTGATTGCCGAGTTGCTGGAAAAATCTGAGAACTGGTCGGAGGCCAAAGAAAAAGCGTCGGACTATCGCGAGCGCGCCAAAGAACGGTTTAAGGCAAGTGATGTTGATTCGCGTGAGAAGCTCAATGAATTTGTCCTAGCTGATTGCAAGGCCGTAGCGGCTTTAGTGGATGAGCGCTGCAGTGAGACCGATGCGGCCGCTTACAAGGACTGGTGTTTGTCCATTGCTGTGAAAGTGGCCGAAGCGGCCAAAGAGGGAAGCATACTAGGATTTGGTGGCACTCAGGTCAGTGAGGCTGAAAAGGCCCAGTTGGCGAAAATTGAGACGGCGTTGGGTGCATCCTCTGGCAAGTTACTCACACTTTCAGGAATTAGCTGACAATTAGTTGTTTAAGTGCTTGACGTTTCGTTGACGCTGGATGCTGTCGCGGTTACTCTGCGGTTTCGAAATTAGTGTGGGTTGATACTGCGTGGAAGAGGTCGTTTATCAATTTCTGTTGCAAACAGCACGGTACCCACGCGCTGCCATCATCAATGACAGCACGGTGTTGTTTCCCGGGGCTGATATGGATTCACGGCCGACGTTTGTCATCGTTGATCCAGATACCGCCGCGCCACTAGGTGTGGTGCACGTGGTTGGAGCCGTTGATGCTGGCGGCCTCTATGCCGCATCGGCTGCGGCAGATCTAAACTGCAAGACCTTACGCCCGGCCTCAATGCAAGGCTTCGTTATCCGGCTGGATTTTAAAGGTAGAACTGACAAGGAAAAAATTCAGTTTTATCAGGCAAAAGATAAGGGCGAGCTCTACCCACTGAGTGCGTCGACTTTTCCTGACCTGGATTCATTAAAGGTCGCCGCTAAATTAAACGCACCGAAGATAACTTCACTCAAAGCTTCGGCACACACAGCAGAAGCCGAACCATTACGGGTGAGTGATGACCCGGATGATGACGGCGTTCTAGAAGAAGAGACTGGAGCATCTGGCACCACCACGCGTCGGCTTGGCATTTGGCTTGGGCTGTTATTGATAATGTTGGCGATTGCGGACATCGCGGTCACACGAGTGCTCGGTGAACCACTGGTGCGGTTAACTCACGTGTTATTGCTGGTGGGCGCTGTGTTTGCGTTTTTATTGGGATAGCCCGAAGCTTCGGCTAAATGCCTTGGTTTTGGTCCCAGTTAATCATCCGGTAAAAAAACGCCTAGCAATAATGAGCACGTAGAAGCACGAGTAATCAAATCAGCGCAATGCTTTTTCCACAACGAATCCTTCTTCGCAAGGTTACCTTGCGAGGAATTTTGATTGGATTTAGATGCTCTGCGATAAACACGAACAACAGGTAGCAGGCGATGGAGGGGCGCTAGAAGAAGCAAGGATTTTTCCTTAAAAATTTTGCTGTTGTGCGCGTTAGCGTCGTAGGATTCTTTGTACAGTAAAAACCTAGCGTTTAGTATAACCGAATTCCAATATTTGTAGCCGCAGATACGAGCGACGATGTTGTCAACAAAGCGCTGGTGAAGAATGTCGAGCAAGAGAAGTCAACCGTTAAACAACTCCATCCCATCTTTCCAATCACTGCCAAAATTTACCAGGTCGGGAAACACCGTAGCGATATCCGAGCCGCTGATACCCATCCACTCACCGAGTAACGCCCCGTACTGATTGATCGACAGCTTCGGAATGATTCGGCCTTTGTCGCCGCTGTCGTCATCCCCCGCTATTTCAAAGTCGGGTAGTTGGCCAAATAGATTGTTGCCGTTAACAGCGCCGCCCATCACCAATTGATGCCCACCCCAACCGTGATCGGATCCGTCGCCGTTAATCGTTAGGGTCCGACCAAAGTCGGAAGCGGTAAAGGTGGTGACCGAATCGGTCAGCGAGAGCTCATCCATCGTAGCGTAAAAATCGGCAAGACTGCTGTCGAGTTCGGTCAATAAGCCGCTGAGTCTTGGGGTTTGGTGATCGTGTGTGTCCCAGCCGCCAAGGCCGACAAAAAATACCTGACGTTTCATGTTGAGTTGGTCACGGCCTGCAATTAAGGTTGCCACCATGCGCAACTGCTTGGCCAGACGGCTGCCCTTGTTATAGCCGGTTTCAAAATTTTGATTGGCCGAAATTACAGAGCGCAGTTGCCCAGAACCCAGCTTGGCGCGGGCGATAGTGTCAGCGGCTTGTTGTTTGAGCGGATGAGAATAGTTCTGCCCTAATACCGAATCGTGAAGGGCACTTCGAGCGCTGTTGTTAGCGGATGTGCCGGTATCCAGATATGACATCAAACTCAATCCGTTGTTAGTATTCAACGCCAAGGGCTGGATAGTATTACCGGGTAACCAGGAGTTGCTGCCGAACAGGGAAAAGCTGGGTGGCAGGACCGATCCTGCGTTGGCGTCTTGCAGTAGGTCCGCCATACGTCCACCCCAGCCCGATTGCACGATGGAGGCCGGCAGGCTGCTGTGGCCTTTCATCCACTGCGCCTGCTGGTGATTGTGCGCAAAAAGATCCGACGGAATTTCGGCGGTATTGTTGAGTAAAGCGCCTCGGGTCACCGGTGTGACCAAATTGCCGACGTTCGACATTAGAGCGACGTTCCCGTCCTTATACAGACTGTGAAGTCGGGACAAACTTGGGTGAAAGCCCAGTGCGCTGTCGGTGCCTAGAATGTCGCGCTGCGGCACTGATAAACTTGAACGACTGGCGGCGTATTGGTTGTACTCGGCATCGGAGGTCGGTACAAACATCGAGAATGAATCGGCACCTCCGTACAGGAACACGCACACCAGCGCTTTGTAATCGGTTAAATCGCTGTAGCCGCTGGACTGCGCCATCGCTGAGCTGATCAACTGCAATTTACCGGACATGGCGGCCGTGCCAGAACCCAGCAGTGCGACACACGCGCCTTGTTTTAAAAATTCTCGGCGTCGGTCTTGATATTTTGAACGCAAATTACTCATGAGTGTGTCTCGGTGTCGTTCACGGTTCGCTTACTGTTGTATCAAGTAGTCAGGGGAAGCCATGATTAAGGTCACGGCATCGCGCACGCGCTCACTGTAGCCGCTGTTGGTGTCTGGCAGTGTATTGATGTGTTCCAGCAAAGCGTTGCGAAGCGTTGCACTCATTGAACCCGCCATCAGCAGCGTATCCAGATGATCGAGCAGGCTTTCCGGCTCTGCTGCCAGCGCGAACTCTTTGTCAAAGTTCAGGTATGACACTTTGGTGCTAAATGAATCCCCAGCGCCTTCAAAAAACCGGTTAATTTGCGCGCTGATGCGGTTGCTTGTGGCGATCTCGTTGGATTCGGTCATGATTTCGAATTCAGGTGAAACCAGATTATTGTTAGACACAGGCCCGATGGCTGCAAATTCCGGCTTAAAGAAGTTGAACACGGAAGCTGATTTCAGTACCGCCTGTCCAGTTACCAAATCCAGGTTTTCCAATGATGGAGACGAGGTGTTGTACTCACCCCGATTCGAACTGTTTGCGCCCGGCGAGACAGAAAACGCGCGCCAAAGGTGCGAGAGGCGAAGTATCGGTTCACGCAATTTCCCATAGTAACTTGGGCGGTTTTCAGTACGCGCTTCGGTGTCCATTAACACAGCTTTTACAACGGTTTTCAAATCGCCTCGAACGCCATCACCGTTGTTATTAAATACCGTAGCTACCCGTGCCACGTAGCCTGGCGTTGGGTTACTGGTGGTGAGCCGTTGAATCAGATGCTTGGCGATAAACGGTGCCACATTAGGATGGGCCGCGATGTTATCGAGCGCTCGCCTCATGTCTTCAGCGGCTGATAAACCGCTAGGTATCTGTGCTCCTCCCAGCAGTGTTTTACTGCCCTTGTCGTGGAATTCCTCAAAGGGTTCCATCGGGCTAATCAAATCCTGACCCGTGCTTAAGCCGCGATCCCAACGGCCGGCGTCTTTGTAGTTCCAGCCGGTAAAGACACGGGCAAATTCTTCGATGTTGTTTTGCGTATAGGCAGGTTGCCCAGTAGGTGTACCATCCAAATTTAATTCGTCCACACCGAGGGAAAACAACTGCAGCACCTCTCGGGCGTAGTTTTCATCCGGACGGGTGGAGGCTGCCTCGTCGCCCTTGGCGTTTTGCAGCATGCTTAAATACAATCCCATCACCGGACTTAAGGTGACCGTTTCCAGCAGATCGCGATAATTGCCGAAAGCGTTCGCGCGTAGCTGGTCGTAAAAGTTTGTTATGCCGTATTGTGAATTGGATAAGGTGTAGCCGATGTCGCTGACCACAAACAACTCGCTCAAGGCAAACGCAACACGTTGGCGCAGTTGATCATCGCCTTCGACCACATCGCGCCACCACACTTCATGGCGAGGCCAGCGGTTACTGCCGTTGGAATGCTGGTTGACGTATTCGAGGTGGTCATCC
>CALFBL010000290.1 GCA_937951695.1 uncultured Granulosicoccaceae bacterium
GCTTGGTCTCGGACAATTTCGAAGGCGGCCGATTCTGTGGTATCGATAAAGCTGTCGCAGCTACGCAGTTTCGACGACGCCCAGCGCGGCGGGTCCAGCGCAACAGGCTTTGTTGTGGATGCGGAGCGGGGCATCATTTTGACCAATCGTCATGTGGTTGGCGCTGGACCGATTCGCCTATCGGCCACGTTTCAGAATCAGGAGCGCGTCGATGCGGTGCCACTTTATAGAGACCCGGTGCACGACTTTGCTTTCATCCGGTTTGATCCTGACGCGCTTGAGTACGCGAAACCGCTGTCGCTGGAACTGCGTCCGGACAAAGTCCGAACCGGTATGGACATTCGGGTCATCGGCAGTGACGGCGGTGAACAGCTCTCCATATTAGCGGGAACCATTGCTCGGCTCGATCGTGAGGTACCCGGTTATGGTCGCTACGGTTATAACGATTTCAACACCTTTTATTTTCAAGCAGCGTCATCAACGTCTGGTGGGAGTTCCGGGTCGCCGGTGATCGACATCGGAGGCCATGTGGTGGCTTTGAATGCCGCGGCCAACAGCAAGACCGCCAGCAGTTTTTTTCTACCCTTGCACCGGATCAAACACGCGCTGGAATCCCTCCAACAAGGCAAGACAATCGATCGAGGAGGGATACAAACGCTATTCCAGCACAAGCCGTTCCGTGAACTGACGCGATTGGGATTGAGTCCAGACGTGGAAGCACGCTCGCGCGAAAAGACCCCGAGCAACAGTGGTTTGCTGATGGTGAGTCAAGTACTAATCGGCGGCGTGGCAGAGGGAAAGTTGTTGGAAGGTGATGTGCTGATCGAAATTAACGGTGAGTTCATCACGAACTTTGTAGAGCTTGAAACCATACTTGACTCATCGATCAGTAAGTCTCTTGACTTCACCGTGGTACGTCAAGGTGAGGAAATCACGGCGGCTGTGCCCGTGGCAGACCTGAATGCCTTGGCGCCTAAGCGCTACCTTGAAATTGGCGACAGCGTTGTACAAAACCTGTCTATTCAGAACATGCGCGCACTGGCACGCGGTAGTGAAGGCGTTGTTATAAGCGATCCGGGATACTACTTCTCGCGCGCGGGTGTTTCGCGAGGTTCTGTGATTACGTCAGCCGGTGGTCTGCCCGTTAAGAACGTCGATGATCTTCTCGCGGCTATGTCAAATACACCGGTTATCGAGAAGCTGCGTCTGCGGTTCTATCGACCGGGCAGTGAGTACGTGGCCCGGGTGGCACAGCTCGAAATCGATGATCGATGGTTTGGCAACAAAGATTGTTCACGAGTCGATAACGCTCAGTTTTGGGACTGTGAATCCATCGATCTTTCGCGTGCGGAGGCCAAGCCGCCTGAGCTCAAACTGACCGCTCCTACTTATCGTGACCCGATCCTCTCGACGGTCGGGGCTGCGATGGTCAGCGTTAAATACAGCGTGCCGTTTCACGCCGATAACGTTTACGCCAGCTTCTTTAACGGCAGTGGCATGATCGTCGATGCCGAGTTGGGACTGGTAGCGGTGGACAGAAACACGGTGCCGGTTAGCATTGGTGACGCTGAGATCACCTTGTTCGGATCCACCCCAGTGCCGGCAAAAGTGGTTTTTCTGCACCCGAGACATAACATTGCCTTGTTGCAGTTCAACACCGATGTTTTGCTTGACAACTCCTTCGAGGCGCTTGAGTTTGCTCAGCCAGACCAGCCGATAGCCGGTACTTTGTCGTTAGTTGCCTACAGCCAAGAGGGCACTTTACGCACCTTGCCGGTGGATACGATGAACCCGCAAATTTTGGGAACACGAGTACCGTCTTTGCCGCGCTTTCAACAAACACCCACGGATGTTTTTAGTGTGCCTAACCTGCCGCCATCGATGGGTGGACCGATCGTGGATGAAGCCGGTGTGGTGCATGCGGTGCAAATGAGTTTTGCGTTCGAAGACGGGCGGGAAATGGCCCAGCAGGATTACGCCATGCCTGTGTCTGTGCTCGCTGAGAGTATACGCCTGTTCAAATCCGGTAAACCGTATCGTTCAATCGATGCACGGTTATCCTATCGTTCGCTATCGGTCGCGCGAGAATGGGGTCTGTCGGATGAGTGGCTCAATCGCTACAACCAGCTGCCTGCCAATAAGCGTCGGGTGTTGTACGTCGAGCAAACCATTCCCGACACTGAAACCGCTGCTGTTATCAAACCGGGAGACGTCATACTGGCTGTGGATGACGAGCTGGTTTCTGGTTTGTTCGACATTGAACTGCTTACTCAGGTCGACAGCGTCGCGCTTACCGTGCTCTCTCAGGGTGAGGAAAAATCGCTCACACTGGTGCCTGGCAAGATTAGCGTAGCGGGCACCCAGCGATTGGTCAGCTGGGCCGGAGCTCTTTTCCAGGAACCGATGGCGAGCATCGGTTATTTTAAGTCGGTGGATTTTCCCGGTGTGTACATTGCCGATACCCTCGAAGGCTCTCCGGCACTGTGGGACAAGCTTTACCGCAACCGGTTTGTGACCGCTGTCGACGGTGAAACGGTTAATGACCTGGATGATCTGCTCAGGCTGCTAAGAATAAAAAAACAGGGCGAAATCACGCGCCTGTCGCTGATCTCTATCAGCGGTCGAAAAAGCATCGTAACCGTAGAGCCTGAATATAACTACTGGCCTACGTTCGAGATTCAACACGGTGATCAGGGTTGGTACCGCAGTGCTTCTGCCAACTAATCTGGAACTCTATCTAAGGTACGCCATCGGTGGACAATCAGGAGTTTGATGCGGATGTAGTCGTCATCGGTGGTGGCATGGTGGGGGCGTTGCTGGCCTGCGCCTTGGCCAAGCCTAAAGCGCTCAAGATCGGTGTGTCGGTTCAGACTAAACCGCTGAAAATTGTACTTGTAGACACCGAGCGGCCACAACCGTTTGCAGCCGATCCTGATCCTGTTTACGACCTTCGCGTCTCGGCGTTGAGTATCGCGTCGCGTCGGATGCTTGAGGCGGTCGATGCCTGGCAAGGCATAGAGTCACGGAGAGTTTGTCGGTATCGGGATCTGTCTGTTTGGGACGGAGAAGCGCAGGGTCGAACAGACTTTCATGCTGCCGATATCGGGGCCGCTGAACTTGGCTACATTGTCGAAAACCGGGTTATTCAGCTGGCGCTTTGGGATCAAATCTCAGCGCTAGCCGGTATTGAGTGTTTGTGCCCGGCAACGTTGGAATCGATCAATACCGACTCATCTGGAGTCACGCTAAGCGTTGCGGGCGCGACACAACGCATCGTACGGGCTCGGTTGGTGGTGGGTGCAGATGGTTCCCGATCCGCGGTCAGAGAACAGGCGGGTATTGCTGTTAACCGTCATCGGTACGATCAGCACGCGCTGGTCGCCAACGTCACCACCACGTTGCCGCAGCAACACATTACCTGGCAGCGTTTTGTACCCACGGGTCCGCAAGCAATGCTGCCCTTGTGCGGTGCCAGAGCCTCTTTGGTTTGGTATCACAATGATGGTGAGATCAATCGGTTGAAGGCTCTTGATGAGGCCGCTTTCATTACCGAGCTCAGCGCGGCTTTTCCGACCGAACTGGGCGACATTGAATCGGTACAGGCGCGCGCCAGTTTTCCGATAACCAAAGCGCATGCAGAACACTACACAGCTCAGCGTACCGCTCTGGCTGGAGATGCGGCCCACACGGTTCACCCACTCGCGGGTCAAGGGGTCAACATCGGGCTACTCGATGCTGCCGCGTTGGCTGAGGTTGTTTTAAAGGCGCATCACGCAGGGCGCGATATTGGAGCGACGCAAGTGCTGGCTCGATATGAGCGCTGGCGTCGATTCGATAACAGCGTGATGATTGAGGCGCTGGACGGTATCCACCGAGCGTTCTTACCACAACCGATGTGGCTTCGGCAGTTGCGCAGCGCGGGTTTGAATGTTGTCAATCGAGTCTCGCCGGTGAAGCGTCGGGTGATGCATCACGCGATGGGTTTGAGTGGAGATCTGCCGCAGTTAGCGCGTTTGTAAGTGGCGGTTGTTGTGAATGAGCTGACGATTCCGCGGTGGATCGTATTTATTGTGCTTGCTGCGATCGTGAAGCCGGTGCGAACCGGATGCGTCTTGTACTTATGACGCTGGAAACAAACATGAGCTTTCACCTTCACCGAATGCACCGCGTGACCGGCCAGTCTGGCTGGAGTAAACTGTAACAATGTCAGCTGATACTGCGTCATCAGAATCCACGCCGCAAGCGGTCTGCGCTGCTCTGCTAGAGCGTGTGTCCAGTGTACATCTGGCTACAATAGGCAAGGATGGCTTACCGCATACCGGTTGTGTGCCGTGTCTATGGTTTGACGTTGGGCTGCACGTCTTTGTTAGCCGGCTGTCGGTACACACTCGGGATCTACTCGCTAACCCAGCCGTCTCGGCCATGCTGGTGGAGGACGAGCAAGACTGTAAGCAGGCGTTTGCGAGGGTTCGATTACGCTATCAATGCACCGCTGAGGTCATCGAACCCAACCACGATTCCTACGCTGAGCGTCTTGATGCGTTTGCAGACAAGCACGGCAAAACCGTTCAGCTGTTACGCCAGTTGCCCGATTTTGTGTTGTTCGAACTGGTGCCCAGCGATGCGATCTTCGTGATGGGCTTTGGGCAAGCGTACCGGCTCAGCGGTCCCGACTGGAGTGAGTTCGAGCACATCCGGTCAGCTTGACCGATGTTGGCAGCAACGTGACTTCCCTGCAGTCGCTTGTTATTGATCTAGCGAT
>CALFBL010000291.1 GCA_937951695.1 uncultured Granulosicoccaceae bacterium
TATAGTTTCCGCGCACAGACTGACTAACATCATCCTGTTGACCCTGGTACAAGCTACACCGTAGTTCCAAGCGGAGTCGCCGCCCAACCGTTTCAAACCATCGGCCATCACCGCGATGCGATCGGTCTCTTTAACCCGAAGTTCTTCCGCTCCGGTGATCACAGTGGTGCCTTTGGCACTGGCAGCAGCTACAAATAACGATGGAAATTCATCAATGGCTAAGGAAACCAGTTCCTCTGGCACCTCTATGCCATGAAGCTCTGAGCCGGTTACCAACAAATCCGCCACTGGCTCGCCTCCAGTTTCACGCTCGTTCAGCAGCTGAATATCGGCCCCCATCAAACGCAAAATGTCAATCACACCGATGCGTGTGGGGTTGATGCCCACGTTCTCTAAGGTTAGCGAGGAACCGGGCGTCATTGCAGCGCCCACTAAAAAGAACGCACTGGATGAGATATCACCTGGCACCGTAATGCTGGTGGCGCTCAGGCTCTGCCCACCCTCAATGGAGGCGGTCAGGTTGCCGCTGATCACCTCCACGCCAAAGCCTCTGAGCATTCGTTCGGTGTGATCTCGCGTTATGCCTGGTTCTGTAACCCGGGTGACGCCTTTGGCGTGAAGCCCCGCCAACAGGACAGCAGACTTCACTTGTGCACTGGCCATTGGACACCGGTAGTCGATCGCAGTCAACGGTTTGCCACCGGCAATGCGCAGTGGCGGGGTGCCGTCTTCTGCGGTATCGATCTGTGCACCCATCTCGCTAAGCGGATCGGTGACCCGGCGCATGGGGCGAGCACTCAAGGAGTGATCCCCCGTGAGGGTAGCCGGCAAACCCACGCCTGCCAACAGCCCCACCATAAGTCGCATGCCGGTGCCGGAGTTACCGAGATAGAGATCGTCGCTGGCAGCCGTCAGGGCGTCTTTGCCTTGCCCGTGAATGATCACCTGCCCGTTGGCGGAATGCTCGATTCGCACACCCATGGCAGTGAAAGCGTCCATGGTGCGCAGACAGTCCTCACCTTCTAGAAAACCACTGACTTCCGTGATACCCGAGGCAATGCCACCGAAAATAATGGAGCGATGCGACATGGACTTGTCGCCGGGCACTTTTACGCTGCCGTTAAGAATACCGCCGGGTTGTACTTGAAAGATTAGTGAAGTCTGGCCACGGCCCGTCTGCTTACTCATGATTGGACGTCGTTGTATTGGCTGCGCGCAACTCGAGCACGCTCAAAGGTGCGTTCGAGTGTATCCCCATCGCCTATTTCTATGGCGGACCGAATATGCTGAAGGTGCAGATCAAACTGGTCGAGCGACTTCAATATGGCCTCCGGATTGGTTCGGCAAATGTCACTCCACATCACCGGATCACTGGCTGCCAGGCGACTAAAATCCCGAAAGCCGCCTGCGGTGTAGCGAAATATTTCTTCAGCCTCTGGTTGTTTGACCAGAGCATCCACCAATGCGAACGCCAGCACATGTGGTACGTGACTGGTGTGCGCCAACACGCGATCGTGATGCTCAACGTCGAGCGTTTCAAGCACCGCCCCAGTCATGGCCCATAGCGCCGACACCGCATCCAGATTGGCCGCTGCCGTCTCTGGTAAGGGCGTCACGATCACTCGACGTTTCTCAAACAACGTCTCATCGGCGGCATCCATGCCAGAGCGTTCACGCCCGGCGATCGGGTGCGCCGGTACGATGCGTTCAGGGTGCGTTAACGCGGCAAGGGCTTGCTCTGCGAAGTAGCTTTTTACGCTGCCTACGTCGGTCACAATGGTGTGGGTTGGAAGGGTCGGCGCCATGTCGGTTAGCTGACCCCGCATCGCCAACATCGGAACCGCCAGCATGACCATATCGGCCGTTTTCACCGCATCACGGATATCGAGGCTGTAGTGGTCAACCAAAGCGCGTTCAACAGCTGTCACCCCGGAACTTTGTGATCGCACCACCGCGGTAATCGAGCCGCCAAATCCAGCTTTTTTAACAGCCGCCGCAAAGGATGCCCCAATGAGCCCCAGACCAACGATAACGAGATGCATAGCAATCAGGATTCCGACGAGGGATAAGAGCCAAGCACA
This sequence comes from uncultured Granulosicoccaceae bacterium, assembly GCA_937951695.1. GTDB lineage: Bacteria > Pseudomonadota > Gammaproteobacteria > Granulosicoccales > Granulosicoccaceae > Granulosicoccus. The sequence goes on from CALFBL010000291.1 coordinate 2,082, forward strand.
CGCACCAAAGGCGTTTCGTCTTTTAACTGATGCAACACCTTAGCAAGCCGCTCATCCTGACAATGTCCGGATACATCAATGAAGAAAACGTACTCCCACATTTGCGTGCGGGCCGGCCGCGATTCGATGCGCGTCAGGCTCACACCGGCGTCCTCAAACGGTTGCAACATCCGCCGTAGACCACCGGGCTTATGCGGTGCACTGATCAATAACGAGGTGGCATCGTTGCCGGTTGGCGACGGTTGATATTGGCCGATGATAATGAATCGGGTGGTGTTGTTGGTGATGTCTTCTATATTATGCGACAGTAAATTCAGTTCATAACGCGCAGCCGCTGCGGCGCCGGCAATAGCGGCAACACCCGATGAGCTCAGTGCTTGTTGCGCAATACCTGCGGCGATTGCGTTACTGGATTCACTGACCAGAGTGGCGTGCGGTACATGCGTGCTCAACCATACGCGGCATTGTGCGAGCGATTGCGGGTGGGCGTGTACGATGCGAACATCAGCAAGATTGTCAGCCTTACTCATCAGACAGTGGCGGATACGTAAACGAACTTCACCGCATATTTGCAACGTGGTTCTGGTCAGTAAATCATGCGTTTGATTCACGGCGCCTTCGGTGGAATTCTCAATGGGAGCGACCCCATAGTCGGCCTCGCCGCTCTCAACGCTTGCGAAGATGTCGGCAAAGTTGTCCACCGGCAAAGCCTCCATGGCAGCACCGAAACGATGCAAAGCCGCATCGTGGGTATAGGTGCCCAAGGGGCCCAAAAAGGCAACCCTTACCGGTGCTAACTGCGCACGGCACACGGCATCGATATCTCGAAAGACCGCTTCTAAGGCGCGGGGCTTACCGTTCTTGGTTCGCACCGCCGCCACTTGAGCAAACAAATCCGATAGCTGCTGCATAACCTGCGTAGAGCCGTCTACAGAGGGCCTCGCGGCGCGGGCAAGCCAACCCGCCCGCTGTTGCAGCAGCTCAACGATGTGTGAATCGATCGAAGCAAGAGCCTCGACGATTGACGCCGGGCTGACGACACTAGACTCATCCGGCAAAGTCTGCCATGACTCCTCGGGTGGATCAGTTGGCATCACCAGACTCATCTGGACCGGGTTCAGCCGCCGCACCATCATCGGTTCGTGTCACTTCATCGAATTCAGCGTCATCATCGACGGCTACGTCAGACTCTTCTATGGCGGTGATTTCCACCAGATTCTCTCCTTCGCTGGTGCGGATGAGCCTGACACCTTGAGTGTTACGACCCAACGAAGATACTTCGGCCACCGAGGTGCGCACCAGCGTTCCGGCATCGGTAATCAACATGATTTGATCATCCTGCTTAACCCGCACGGCCCCGACAACAGCGCCATTGCGCCCAGAAGTTTTAATGTCAATCACGCCCATACCACCCCGACCCTTGGTCGGGTAGTCACCGGCTTTGGTGCGTTTGCCGTAACCGTTCTGGGTTGCGGTCAGGATCTCGATGTCATCACTGGCATCACCGGCTTCCACGACAATTAATCCGATGACGGTGTCTTCGACCGGCATCTTGATACCGCGCACGCCAGCTGCCGTTCGGCCCATAATGCGAACCTTATCTTCGTTAAAGCGCATGGCCCGTCCCCCACTGGAGAGCAACATAACATCGCCTTTTCCGTCGGTTAACGCCACATCAATCAGAAAATCATCAACCCGTAAATCAATGGCGATGATGCCGTTGGTGCGCGGGCGAGAGAAATCAGACAGCGTAGTTTTCTTCACAACGCCTTTGCTGGTGGCAAAGAACACGAACTGATCATCGGAGTATTCTCGCACTGTGAGCACCGCGTTCACGCGCTCGTTCTCTTCCAGCGGTAACAGGTTAACGATCGGGCGACCGCGCGAGCCACGGCTGGCCACCGGCAGTTCGTACACGCGTTTCCAGTACACCTTACCCACACTGGTAAAAAACAAAACCGTATCGTGCATGCTGGCGACAAACAACTTGTCGACGAAGTCTTCGTCTTTCATCGCCGTGGCCGATTTGCCACGCCCACCGCGTTTTTGCGCCCGGTAGTCAGACAGCGGTTGCGCTTTGGCATAACCGCCGTGCGACAAGGTCACCACCACCGGCTCATCGGCGATTAAATCTTCCACCGTCATCTCGGAATGATCGATCTGGATCCGAGTGCGGCGTTGATCACCGTATTGGTCAATGATGTCCACCAATTCCTGTCGAACCACTTGGCGCAGGCGCTCAGGGTGAGTAAGAATTAATAGGTATCCTTCAATTTTCTCAAGAATTTCGCGATATTCCGCGATAATTTTATCTTGCTCAAGACCGGTTAAACGATGCAGTCGTAAGTCGAGAATGGCCTGAGCCTGAACTTCGGTCAGTTGATAACGAGCGTCGACGAGACCAAAACTGTCATCGAGTTCATCAGGGCGGGAAGCCGCCGCGCCCGCTCGCTCGAGCATGTCCGTGACCACACCCGGCTCCCACGTTTGAGCGACGAGTTTGCCCTTGGCTTCAACAGACGTTGCGGATTCTTTAATGAGCTGGATGATCGGATCGATGTTGGCCAAGGCCACCGCGAGACCTTCCAACACGTGAGCCCGCTCGCGCGCTTTTCGCAGTAAGTAAACGGTGCGACGTGTGACCACTTCACGACGATGACGAATAAAGCAATTGAGCAGTTCCACCAAGCTTAGCAGTCTGGGTTGCCCGTCGACCAACGCCACGGTGTTGATGCCAAACACGACTTGCAGTTGCGTCTGTTTGTAGAGCTGGTTCAACATGACGTCACCGGACTCACCGCGCCGCAGCTCTATCACCATGCGCATACCGTCTTTATCGGATTCGTCACGCAGTTCTGTGATGCCTTCAATTTTCTTGTCTTTGACAAGATCGGCGATTTTTTCCAGTAAACGCGCCTTATTCACTTGGTAAGGCAACTCGGTTACGATGATGGTGTCTTTGCCGCTCTTCTCATCGTGCTCGATGTCGGCTTGCGCTCGAACGTATATTTTGCCGCGTCCGGTGCGATAAGCCTCTTTAATTCCCCGTGCGCCATTGATGATGCCGGAGGTAGGGAAATCTGGCCCGGGCAAATGCTCCATTAACTGCTCGACAGTGATGTCGGGCTGATCGATCATCGCAATCGTTGCGTTAATCACTTCACTTAAATTGTGCGGTGGAATGTTGGTGGCCATGCCCACGGCTATGCCAGAAGACCCGTTCACCAGAAGGTTTGGTATGCGCGAGGGCAGCACCGCAGGTTCGCTCTCTGAGCCATCGTAGTTGGGTAGGAAATCGACCGTTTCCTGACCAATGTCGGCTAGTAACTCCTGCGCGATTTTTGCCATTCGCACTTCGGTGTAACGCATCGCGGCCGCGGGATCACCATCGACCGAGCCAAAGTTGCCCTGCCCGTCGATGAGCATATAGCGCATACTGAACGGCTGAGCCATTCGTACCATGGAGTCGTAAATCGCAGAGTCGCCGTGGGGGTGGTATTTACCCATCACGTCCCCGACAATGCGCGCCGATTTGCGGTATGCCTTGTTCCAGTCGTAGCCCTGCTCGTGCATGGCGTACAGGATGCGGCGGTGCACCGGCTTTAAACCGTCACGTACATCGGGTAAGGCACGCCCCACGATGACACTCATCGCGTAGCTGAGATACGAATCCCGCATCTCATCTTCGAGCGATATGGGTAGGATTTCCTTCGCGAAATCAGACATAGTAAGCGCTAGACCGTATCAAAAACCGGACACCTTATTTATAGGTGCTTGTGTAAGCTGTTGATCTTACCATGAAAGCCTGAAAGACCGCCGATATGAGCACCTTGAGAGGACACATGAATTCAAGTAACGCGGACCCCGCCGAACTGCGGAAGTTTTCGGATTTGGCCAGTCGATGGTGGGACGCCACCAGCGACTTCAAACCCCTGCATGATATTAATCCTTTGCGACTGGGCTGGATTCAGGATCGGGTCAATCTCAGCGGTCAAAGCGTTCTCGATGTCGGCTGTGGCGGCGGGATTCTCTCGGAAGGTATGGCACGCGGCGGTGCCTCGGTAACGGGCATCGATCTGTCCGAGGCTGCCATCTCTGTAGCTCGCCTGCACGCGCTGGAGGGTGAGTTAAGCATCCACTACGAATGCATAGCAGCGGAAGAGTTCGCCGAATCTAACGCAGCTCAGTTCGATCTGGTCACGTGCCTGGAGCTACTGGAGCATGTACCTGACCCTGCGTCCACCGTGGCGGCCTGTGCGGCGCTGGTCAAACCGGGTGGATCGGTTTTTTTCTCCACCCTGAATCGCAACCCGAAATCTTGGTTGATGGCCATTGTCGGGGCCGAATACATCTTGCATCTACTACCCAAAGGCACTCACGAATACGCCCGGTTTATCAAACCGTCTGAACTCGGCACGTTCTGCCGCCAGTCAGATTTACACGTTCAGGACATGATCGGCATGAGCTACAACCCGATTTCCCGCCAATACAAACTCGACAACAACATCGACGTAAACTACATGATGGCGACGCAAAAAATCTGACATTAACCCTTTGCTGATAATCCCAGATTCCGTGGACAATAAACTCAAACAGACCCCCTTGGCGGCAACCATCGCCCAGGGCAAACTGAGCGAATCCGAGCCAGCACCAACGGAAGCCGTGATGCGCGAACCGCGTGAAGGCTCCACTCTGCACTACACAATTCTGCGCCTTCCCCACAACGTTCGTCATCGCGTACTGCGAACCCTAGCACTCACAGACACAATTGCTTCCTGTTTAATCGGCGTTCGCGAAGCACCGGTTGTACAAACCAAACTGCAGTGGTGGAGTGATGAGATCGGCCGCTTGGCGAACAACGAAGCCCGGCATCCAATGACACAGTCCTGTGCTGACTGGCTCGGCGCTGACGCCAATACGCAAACGCATCTAAACACCGTGCTGGATGCTGCCACAGCAGCCCGTTTCGAAGCACTCGAGGAAGATTTGGATTGGCTGTCGGTGGTGCAAAGAGATTATTCGGCCCGCCTATATCTACTGCACACCGCTTTGAGCGATGCGCCCGCACCCAATTTCGATACCTTTGCGCTAAGCGCGGCTTGGGTGGATATTTTGGGTACGTTGCCACGGCGGATCCACCACGATCAAATCGCCTTTCCACCCTCGCTGTATGAGCGTTTCTCGATCACCCGCGAACAGTTACTCAAGCACATTCGGGTCGAAGGAAAACCGGTGCCCGCAGCAACCGAAGACAGCGCCATGGCCATCAATCAGTTGCTGCAAGCTGGCATCAGTGAGGGGGTATCTGCAGCCGACGCAACGCTTGCCAGTGACACCCATAAAACCCTGCGGCGAGACGAGAACACACGTGCTTTAACCATATGGCTGCATCTACGCCGAGCGCAACTGCGTTTGTGGCAACAAAAAGAGCCGAACCTGTTGCGCGAAACCATCACAATTACACCTCTGCGCAAATGGTTTATAGCGTTTCGCCAACGCTAGCCGGCGCGGTTATCACGCGATGTTTATTGGGCCTGTTTTGCGTTAGGAAAAAACAACTGTTGGTCATCCACTGTATGACTGGCAATGGCCGTTTGGCCCTCGCTTGACAGCAGCCAGTCTACAAACCGTTGCCCGGCCTCCACGTTCACATCGGGGCACTGCTCGGGGTTCACCAGAATAATGCCGTACTGATTGAACAACTGACCATCGCCTTCAAACACGATCCGGTGTTCACGCTTGTTGGAAAAACTAATCCAGGTCGCACGATCGGTTAATACGTATGCATCCATGCCAATGCCGACGTTCAGAGTTGCACCCATACCCGAACCGGTTTCCCGATACCAGCCCCCTGAGGCCACAGCGACGTCGGTGCCAGTGTCTTCCCACAGGCTGAGTTCTTTTTTGTGAGTGCCAGAATCGTCACCCCGCGAGGCAAAGATGCTTTTTGTAGCTGCAATTTTTTTCAACGCCTCCATCAGATCGGTTTCTGCGCTGACACCTGCAGGATCGTCTCTGGGGCCGATCAGAATAAAGTCGTTGTACATCAAATCGTGACGGGCCACACCGTAGCCTTCCCGCACGAACATCTGTTCTGCCGATTTGGCGTGTACCAGCAACACATCCGCGTCGCAATTACGGGCGTTTCGAATGGCCTGACCGGTACCGAGCGCAACAATTTTTGGTTGTACCCCAGTAGCCTCAGTCAACATCGGCATCAGATGATCGTAGAGCCCGGAGTTCGCGGTTGAAGTGGTCGACTGAACAACGATAACCGGGCGCTCAAGAACTGTCTGGGTTGTTGACTGAGCCAGCGAAGATGTGCACCAGAAAACCGGCAGCAGAACGCCCGTCACCGCCAGAGCGAATCGGCAACGATGCGCTGCCGCGACTTGCCTGTCTGTTCTTTCACCCCATCTGGTCACACCCACTCCCCTACATGAAAACCGGTACCGCGCATTGTGACAACATTGGATAGCACCGACAAGAGCGATGTTGCACACCCCTTGCGGGTGACGATCTCGTACACTTGAAGGCATGACGAACGCATCACACATTACGCAGCCCATGCGCGATTACACCCTAGCACCCGGTAGCTGGAAGGGCCGGGTTGTCATGATAACAGGAGCAACAGGTGGGCTAGGCACCGCTTTGTGTCATCGGCTGGGGCAGGCTGAGGCAACGGTGGTGCTATTGGGTCGCCATCGTCGCCGACTGGAAACGCTTTATGATGAGTTAGTCGCAGCCGGCGCGCCCGAGCCAGCCATGATAGAGCAGGATTTTAAAAACACCACGCCCGAGATTCTTCAAGGTACTGTGGATGTTGTCGAACAAAATTTCTCACGTCTGGACGCGCTGGTACATACGGCTGCCACACTTGGGGAGCTGACCCCGTTGCAGTTGATTGACGACACCCATTGGCGCGAAACATTCGATGTCAACGTGCACGCAGCACGCGATCTCACCATGGCGTGCATGCCCTTGTTGCAAAAGACCGGTAACGCGTCGGTGTTGTTTACCCTTGATCATCATGTATCAGCGTATTGGGGTGGTTACGGCATATCAAAAGCAGCGCTTCGTGGTTTAGCGACCATGTTCGCGGATGAAAATGACAGCATAGTGGATTCGTCCAATCGTCCCAAAGTGGCCATACACGGCATTGAACCTGGTCCCATGCGTTCGCGCTTAAGGCGTCGCGCTTTCGCTGGTGAGCTTGAACATCAATCCCCACTGCCCGATACCAAAGCAGGCATCTACGTCTGCTTACTCGATCGAACCGACCCTAGCCTCGGCGGCAATCTCTGGCTTGAGCCTGAGCCGTAAGCGAGATACTCGCGCATTACTGGGCTCAATAACGGATAAAACGATGGACAAAACGGACTCACTCATTATTGGCCAAAGCCAGCAGATGCCTTTACCGATGGATGTGGAGGGCAACTTAAAACAGCTCGCCAATAGCGCCGGTCAGTGCGCCGACTGGGGGGTGCAATTATTGGTCTTGCCCGAGATGAGCCTGACCGGTTATAACCTCACCCCGCAGGAAGTGTGCGAGATTGCCGACCCGGTGGACGGCTTTGTTTTCGACTCTATCGCAATGCTCTGCCAGAAACACAACATCGCTATCGCGTACGGCTATGCCGAGAAAGATGCATCGGGGCAGATCTTCAACAGTGCACAGCTCATTGACCACACGGGAATCTCGCTACTTAATTATCGTAAAACACATTTATGGGGCCAGCTGGACCGAACCCTGTTTACAGCCGGCGCCGAACTGTCGCCGATCGTGACGGTGCGCGGATGGAAGATTGGCGCTGCCATTTGTTACGACGCGGAGTTTCCGGAAGTGCTTCGTCACTTGGCTGTACACGGTGCCGAGTTGGTGGTCATACCCACCGGATTGATGTCGCCGTGGACAGCAGTGGCCGAACAAGTTATCCCCGTGCGCGCTTATGAGAATCGCTTGTACATTGCGTACACCAACTATTGCGGTGAAGAACGCGATTTAAGCTACGTGGGCCACAGTTGTATCGCCGCCCCTGATGGACACATACTGGCAAGCGCCAAATCTCAACCGATACTGCTCACAGCAACCTTAACGCGTGCCAAACTCGAATCCGCCCGCCACGAGCTACCCTATTTAACCGAGCGTCGCCCTGAGTTGTATTTGACATTACACGATTCCAAACGTTGATGAATCCCATGAGCCAATCCCCGACTGTCTTCGGACCCGACTTTCCTTTTGCCTACGACAATTG
>CALFBL010000292.1 GCA_937951695.1 uncultured Granulosicoccaceae bacterium
ATGTTATCGATCGAGTCGCTTACATCGGTGATGCACCTTATGACATGGAGGCTGCCACTGCGGCGGGTGCAATCGGACTTGCGGCGGGTTGGGGGCATCTTTTTGAGCAAACAGAAATCACCTGTGTCGTACTAGATGAACCCGGTGATTTACTCAAGCGACGAACCTTTCGGTATTAGTTCGCAGATTCCATCGCCGGCCGCGTTGTCTCCGCTGCATCGCTGGTGCATATCGTTGCTGAGGATGGAGAGCCATTGTTCGAAGCGCGAAAAACTAATATCTGGCCCACTGGGATGAGATGGGCGATTTTCTCAAGCGAAATGTAGCACCGGTTGGTTATTACGCCCCCAAAGAACAAACTATTGCTAAAAATTTCTACGCGTCGAGAATATCGTCTATAACACCCAAGATACATCCCGTTTATCATTGACCCACGTCTTCTCGATTAATAATTGCACCGTCTTTCAGGGTGTGATTGATTGCGTTCAGGCTAAGCGCATCGTCGGCGTTGTGGGTCACCAACAATACGCATAGCTGGTGCTGTTCAATCACTTGCTTGGTCAGGGTGAGCATTTCATTGCGTGTGGCTTCATCAAGTGCACCGTAGGGCTCGTCCAACAACAGGATGGGGCGTTTGCGCGATAGGCAACGTGCAAGACCGACGCGTTGTTGCTCTCCACCCGATAAATTTTCGGGTCGTTCATCACCGCGTCCCGCGAGACCGACATCCTCGAGCACGGCGTCAATCTCAATCCATTGTTGTGCGTTGAGTTTTAGCTTAGGTGATACTCCTAGGGCAATGTTGCGCCGGGCACTTAGGTGTTCAAATAAATTGTGCGATTGGAACAATGTGGTAACCGGTCGCTGCTCGGGAGGCAGAGGTAATAAGGATTTCTGGTTCCAGTCGATGGCACCACTAGCGGGTTTCAAAAAACCGCCGATGAGGTTGAGCAAGGTGCTTTTGCCCGATCCGCTTTTGCCCAGCATAGCGTGCACTTCATTGGCGCCAGCGCTCAGCGTGAAGTTAAAGTCTCTGTCGCCCAAGGTGATGTTTGCCTGTTTCAGTTCCAGCGTCATTCGGGTTGCCGAGCGGTAAATTTACGCAAGAAATGAGCGCTGCTTTGCCGTAAGGATAATGCGCTGCGTTCTTGCACAAGCCATTGGCTTAACGCAAACAGCAGCAGGCACGTTAGCAGCAACAGTACTGCGGTGACTGCGGCTTCTTCCATGCGATAGCCGCCCATGCGCTGATACAACAGTAGAGGCAATGTGGTTACCCGATCGGATCCGAACAACGCTATCGCGCCGAGGTCTCCGGCCGACAAACTCGCAGCGATGCCAAAGGCCAAGCCCGCAGCAGGTTTTAAGGATGGCCAATCCAGCAGGCGAAATCTTGACCAGCCGCTGATACCGAGAGATTGCACCAATCGATCGTAGTTCTGCGCTTGCTGCTGTACGGGAGCTTCCAGAATACGTAACACAAATGGCAACGCCAACAGAGCGTTGATCAAAATAACCAGTAACAGAGCCAGACTGAACACATCGACATAAGGCCGCAGCAACAGAAACAAGCCAGTGCCTAACACCAGCGGCGGCATGACCAGTATCAGATTACCCAACAGCCGAACCGATTCGCCGGTTCGTTTTAATTGCCAGCGAAAATGACAGTGGCGGGCAATCAGCAGCAAGCCGATGGCGATGACAAACGCAAGGCTGGCTGAGCTGATCGCTACCAGTAATGTGTTTAGAAAGGCGTTTAGGGTGGCTGCGTGCGTCAGCACAGTAAGTAGAGCTGGGTTTATAGCAGACGCTAGGAGCCCGGTTACTGGCAGCAGTACAAACAACGACGCTAGCGTGATTATGCTTGCGTTTAGTGCTCGCCAACGACTGCTGGGGCGCCAGGTGTCGCGCGTGTTAATTGCGCTGAAGCGGATCGGCACGTTCGGCTTCCAAACACTTCCTAGCGACAACATCGCAACCGCGATAGACAGTTGTACCAACGCCAGTGAGACTGCGGTGGAGAGGTCAAAATCGAATCGGAGCGCTTGGTAAATGGCGACTTCGATGGTGGTGGCGCGCGGGCCACCGCCAAGTGTTAGCACAATGGCAAAGCTGGTCAGGCAAAGGGCAAACACGAGGATCGCTGTGCCGATGAGTTGGGTTCGTATGGCAGGCCATTCGAGGGTCGCTATTCGTGCGGACCCGCCTAGGCCTAGCTGCGCTGCAAGGCGCCAATGTGCGGGGGGAATGCCATCCAGCGCCACCAAAAAGATACGAGTGGCTAATGGCAGATTAAAAAACACGTGAGCGATCAATATACCGATTAGACCGTACAGTGAAAATTCTGGCAGCCCAATATAGACAAAGACCTGATTGACCCAACCGGTACGTCCAAATACCGCGACGATGCCAAAAATGGCAACGAGCGTGGGCATGACCAGCGACAGGCTAAACACGCTGAGTAACGTGCTGCGGCCAGGAAAGCGTGGCTCGCGTGACAGTGCAATCGCCACCGGTATTGCTAGCCCCACACTGAGCAAGGTGGACAGCGTAGCTTGCCAGAGGCTAAATTCGATCACCCGCTGAATCCAGACGTCGGACAAGGTCTGAGCAACGCTCAGGTGTTCGACGTACTGGATAAGCGCGGTGAAAGGCAACACCGTCGCTGAGGCTACAAAAGCCAACAACAGAACTGCCAGAGCCGGACTCACGACAGACGACGCTGCACGCGCCATTCCATGCTCTGAACTGAGCCCGATCATAGAAAAATCAACGGGTGGTCACATCAAGCCACTCATCGGTCCAGGCTTTTCGATTGTCCCGCACGGATTCAGGACTAAACAATAACGTTTTGGACGGTGTGATCAATTTGTCGAACTCAGTCGGCATCCGGTCGCCGATATCGATAGCGGGATACATTACGTTAGCTAACGGAATGGCGTCCTGAAATTCGGGAGTAAGGATAAAGGCTAAAAATTCTCTCCCCAGTTCCTTTTTCTTTGAACTTTTTAGCAATGCCGCCACTTCAACCTGTAAATAATGACCTTCCTCAAACGCTGCCGCTTGATACTGCTCGGTTTCGTCGACGGCCATGTGATAGCCCGGTGAGGTAGAATAGCTCAGCACCATGGGCGCTTCTCCGTTGAGAAACAACGAAAAGTACGCCTCGCTCCAACCTTTGGTCACGGTGAGTATTTTGGGTTGTAATGCTTCCCACTTGGCCGCGGCCTCATCGCCATAGACCGATTTCATCCACAACAGCAAGCCCAGTCCGGGTGTGCTGGTACGCGGATCCTGAATGATGATTTTCAGATCATTTGGGGCAGCGATCAGCTCGTCGAAACTGGTTGGTGGTTCTGGCAGCGCTTCGGTGTCGTACACGAATGAAAAATAGCCGTAGTCCAAGGGTACAAACACATCCGAATCCCAGTCGATAGGCAGATCCAGGGCGCTGGTGTCCAC
>CALFBL010000293.1 GCA_937951695.1 uncultured Granulosicoccaceae bacterium
GTGTCCGGCCATGCGAACCTCGTCAAGCGACAGGTTATTGCTAAGTGTTGCGCAATAATCCAACAATGCGTTAATCCATTGTGCCATGGCCTCAATAGTAGGCAAAGGGGCACCACTCGAACTGCCGTGTCCAGGGAAATCCGGTGACAGTACGTTGTAACCGCGCCGTGCAAAATAACGTGTGAACAAGGTCCAGGTGGTACGGTCCAAACCGGCGCCATGTAGCAACAACACGCTCGGTTGTTCAGGCTTCCAATCCACCCCACCCGTACTGACAAACACCGCTTCGTTTTTAAATTCCAGAATCATGAGGCAACCCGGGTGGCGCGTGACGCACTTTTTAACGCCGACGATAAATCACTTATTAGATCAGCTGCCTCCTCCAAACCTACCGACAATCGAATCAGACCCGGCGCAATACCTGCGTCCCTCAAAGCGGTCTCGTCCATGCGCGAATGCGTGGTGCTGGCAGGGTGTATCACCAACGACTTTGCATCCCCCACGTTCGCCAAGTGCGAGAACAATTGCAAAGAATTGATAAAGGCCACACCAGCCTCACGCCCGCCGTGTATTTCAAACCCGAACACAGCGCCTGTCCCATTAGGCAACAGCGTCTTTGCCAATTCATGATCGGGGTGAGTCGGCACCGAGGGGTGATGCACCACAACAACCTGTTCGTGCGCCGCCAGATACTTCACCAGTTCTTCGGTATTGCTGACGTGACGCTGCATGCGCAAACTCAACGTCTCTAGACCTTGCAGTAAATAGAAGGCGTTACTCGGTGATAGCGCGGCACCAAAATCACGTAAGCCTTCTTTTCGCGCGCGCATGATAAAGGCCGCCGGCCCGAACTCCTCCACAAAGTCCATCCCGTGAAACCCAACATAGGGTTCACTGAACTGCGGAAACAGCCCCGAAGCTTCCCAATCAAATCGGCCGCTGTCGACCAAAGCGCCGCCAATGGCAACACCGTGGCCACCCATAAACTTGGTTAGCGAATGAGCTACCAAGTCTGCCCCTTGAGTAAAGCTCTTTTGTAACTGCGGTGTGGAGAGGGTCGCGTCCAGAAATAACGGCAGTTTGGCCTTGTGCGCAACGCTAGCAACCTTTGGCACGTCCAGCACTTCACAACGAGGGTTGGCCACCGTTTCTGCGAATATGACCCGGGTTTCAGGCCGTAGCGCTGCAGCGAACGCGTCGGGATCGCACGGGTCAACAAACGTTGTTTCGATACCAAAGCGCGGCAGGGTATAACTGAGCAAGTTGTGAGTGCCACCGTAGAGACTGCGTGAGGCAACGATATGATCACCTGCACCGCACAAGGTGGTGAGACCAAGATGAATCGCTGCCATACCACTGGCGGTTGCCACAGCCCCCACTCCGCCCTCCAAAGCTGCCACGCGTTCTTCCAAAACCGCAACGGTGGGGTTTGAAATGCGCGAGTACACATGACCTGCACGCGCAACGTCAAACAAACTAGAAGCCTGGTCGGCGTTTTTGAAGACAAACGAGGTGCTTTGATAGATCGGGGTTGCCCGTGCTCCGGTTGCCGGATCAGGTTGTTGACCTGCGTGCAGTGCAAGAGTGTCAAAGCCGAAGTGTTTCGGTCCTGCCATAGTGCGTTCTCCGTTAAATTCAAGTGATGCCAAATTCGTCTTGGCGGGCTTTTTTCACCACATCGTAGTGCGCTGTTAGCAAATCACTTTTCAGTAGCACCCCCCGAACAACGGGCGTGTCGGTGTTCAGTCCATCCACGACGGGCACATAATCCAACTCACGATCGGCCATCAGGTTCAAGGCATTGACAATGTTGGTGGCACTGCCGATGGCTACTTCCGGTCCCGCCATACACCCAACCAGTGGGTGGACTGTCTCGCCTGGCTCAGATTTTTCAGCTTGAGCCGAATCGGGCACATCACTGTGTGTCTGTACGTTTGCGCCAAGCGCACCATCGTCACCGTTCGCAGCAGATACCGTGTCGTCGCTCTCCACAGCATCGGTAGCCTGGTGCACAGCTTTCAATTCCTCACGCGCATGCCAATAGTTGAGCAACGCAGCCAGCGAAACACTGCCGACAAACCGACCTTCCCCATCCAATAAAATCGCAATGCGCTTTCGTTCCCGACCTAGCTGAGCCTGTAAGGCCAAAAGTTCGATTGAAACATCCGCAACCGCGTAGCGATCGCTGGTCGAATCCTTCACTTGATGCGTCATTAACAACGAGATGTCGCGACCCGTGGTTATATTGACGGATCGACTGGCGAGCTGCCAGCGAAAAAACGACCCCCAGGGGCCGGATTGCATCACCGTAGTGGACACCGCCGCTGCGAACATCACCGCCACGGTAATGTCGTAGTCTCCGGTCATTTCAAACACAATCAAAACCGTTGAAATGGGCGCTCCCAGCATGGCCGAAGCCACCGCGGCAGTTCCCACTAGCGCGTACAACCCTTGCTGAGAGGTAAGTTCGGGACCGAACGCCAAGCTATCGAGCCCCATCATCGGTACAAGGGTCCAACATCCAGCGCCCAGCAGTGCGCCCAAAAATACCGCCGGACCAAACACCC
>CALFBL010000294.1 GCA_937951695.1 uncultured Granulosicoccaceae bacterium
TACTGCCTAGCAGCAAGGCCAATGTACTGCAGCACCTTGGACCCCAGACTGGCCATCTCCAGCATCTCTTCAAAGGTGATACGGTTGAGTCGACGAGCTCTTGATTCGACTCTGGGATCGGTCGTGTAGACACCATCGACATCGGTAAATATCTGACATTCATCAGCGCCCAACGCCGCTGCCAGTGCCACCGCTGAGGTATCCGACCCGCCTCGTCCCAAGGTGGTGATACTGCCGTCCGCGCACACGCCTTGAAAACCGGCCACCACGACAATTAAGCCGGCGCGAACATCGGCCATGATCTTTTCGGTATCGATCGATTCGATACGCGCTTTACTGTGTGCGCTATCGGTCAGTATTTTAATCTGCGAACCGGTGTAAGAACGGGCGTCACAACCCAACGACTTTAACGCCATGGCAAGCAGAGCAATGGTGACTTGCTCGCCCGTGGACAGCAGCACGTCCAACTCACGCACATCCACCGCACCCGGTTGTACTTGTCGGGCCATATCCACCAGTCGATTGGTCTCGCCCGACATGGCCGAGACCACAACAACCACATCGTCACCGGCGTCACGGCTTTGTTTTAGTTGCTCGGCCACGCGCTGCGTGCGCTCAACTGTACCCACCGAGGTTCCACCATACTTTTTTACCAGAAAAGCCATCAGGCAACGCCTAACTGAGTGATAACCGCGCGACGCACTTCGGCGATCGCCGTATCGACATTGTCCAGTGAGCCGGCCCCGCCTTGCGCAAGATCTGCTCGACCACCACCACGCCCGCCTAATGCGGATGCGGCCAATTTCATTAATTCCCCCGCTTTTAACTGTTCTTGCAAATCGGTACTGACAGCGGTCACCAAAGACACTTTGCCGCCTTGCTCACTGGCAAGAAAAATCACGTGTTGCGGCAGATCCTGGCGAAGCTGGTCGACCAGCGTGCGCAGCGCTTTGGCGTCCGAACTTGCCACCACCTTGGCCAGAAACGCAGCCTTTCCGATCGGTTCTGACTCGCCCGATAAAGATTTTCCGGCTTGCGACGACAAGCGCGCTGAGAGTTGCTCTACCTCACGACTTAGCTCTTTTTGCTTAGTCAGTGTTTGCTCCAACTTACCTAGCAAGTCGCCCGGGCTGGTTTTTAGCAGCGCCGCGCATTGACGCAAGGTGGCATCGACCGATTGCGCGTGCTGTAACGCTGCGTCGCCACTGACCGCTTCAATGCGGCGAACACCCGCAGCAACGCCCCCTTCGGCCAACACCCGAACCGCACCGAGATCCCCCGTGGCTGATACATGCGTACCGCCGCAGAGTTCGACCGATTTATCCCCGAGCCTGACCACCCGAACCCGCTTGCCATACTTTTCACCAAACAACGCCATGGCACCGGCATCTAGAGCTTGTTGCATGTCCATCTCTTCAATCGAGCAGACGCTGTTACGGCGAACTTGTTCATCGACCCAGCGTTCGACGAGTGTCATGTCGTCAGCGCTTATCGGGCCGATATGAGAGAAGTCAAAACGCAATTGTTTATCGTTGACCAACGAACCCCGCTGCTCGACGTGCGCGCCAAGTACCTCACGCAAGGCACCGTGCAACAGGTGAGTGGCTGAATGATGTGCCTCTATGCGATGACGGCGATGCACATCAATCGTTGCCTCTAGCACCTCGCCCACCGCCAGTGTGCCGGTGGTCACAGACACACTGTGCACAAACGCCTTATCCGCCTTTTGCGTGTCTAGCACATCGACCACGGTGCCGTCGCTCGTGGAGAGCTGACCGGTATCACCCACCTGCCCACCCGACTCAGCGTAGAACGGAGTTTGATCGAGCACGACCACGCCGGTTTGTCCAGCCGTAAGCTCGGTCACAGACACGCCTTGCGCGTAGAGTTCGACCGCGGTGGATAACGAACTGTGCGTGTCGTAACCTAAAAATGCGGTGGTGGTGTCGGATTTAATGTCAGCGGTGGCGTCCGCGTTAAAGTTACTCGCCGCGCGCGCGCGCGCGCGCTGAGCTTCCATATGGCTTTCAAAGCCAACGGTATCCACTTTCAGTTCACGTTCACGGGCGATATCTGCGGTGAGGTCCAGCGGGAATCCGTAAGTGTCGTAGAGCTTGAACAGGACATCTCCTGGCAACGTATCCCCAGTCAGCTCATTGATTTCAGCGTCCAAAATCGTTAGCCCGGACGAGAGCGTTTTTTCAAAGCGCTGCTCTTCCAACAGCAACTGATCAGCTACGGTTTTGTGTGCAGCGACCAGTTCGGGGTAAGCTTCTCCCATGGTTTCAACTAGCGGTTCCACCAAGCGATAGAAAAACGCTTCGGTCGCACCGAGCTTATGACCGTGGCGCACCGCGCGGCGAATAATACGGCGCAATACATACCCACGCCCTTCGTTACTGGGCACCACGCCATCGGCGATCAGAAAGGCGCAGCTGCGTATATGGTCAGTGACCACTTTCAGCGAGGGATTAGTCAGCTCGTCAGTGCCGATAATACCGGCGGCTCGTTTGATCAGTAGATCGAACAAATCGATTTCGTAGTTGCTGTGCACGTGTTGCATCACCGCGGCCATTCGCTCAAGCCCCATACCGGTATCCACAGACGGCTTAGGCAACGGGTTCATGGTGCCATCGGCGGCGCGGTCGAACTGCATAAACACCAGATTCCAGATTTCAATGAACCGGTCCCCATCCTCTTCCGGCGTACCCGGCGGCCCGCCCCACACAGCCGCGCCGTGATCGTAGAAAATTTCTGAGCACGGGCCGCAAGGGCCGGTATCGCCCATCATCCAGAAGTTATCTTTCGCACCGATGCGTATCACGCGCTCCGCAGGTACACCAATGTGGTTGATCCACAACGACTCCGCTTCATCGTCTTCTTCAAAGACGGTAATCCAGAGCTTATCCTTCGGCAGACCCAAGGTGACGGTAAGAAATTCCCAAGCAAACCCGATCGCCTCTTCCTTGAAGTAATCGCCAAAGCTAAAGTTACCGAGCATTTCAAAGAAGGTGTGGTGGCGCGCTGTATAACCGACATTATCGAGATCGTTGTGCTTACCGCCGGCGCGCACACAGCGCTGTGAGGTGGTGGCTCGCGAGTAGTCACGATGCTCAGCCCCGGTGAACAGATCCTTGAATTGCACCATGCCAGCATTGGTGAACAGCAGAGTTTTGTCGTTGCCGGGCACCAGCGAACTCGATGGAACGATTTGGTGGCCACGATCGGCGAAGAAATTGAGAAACTGCTCGCGAATCTCGGAGGTTGATATCATGGGAATCTTGCGGTTGTCCATTCCCCTTTTATTGTAGCCAGTTAGTTGCCCTTCAGGTCTCGTCGATGAGCCCGTGCAAACAATTATCCAGCGCCCTATGTGCTGTGCTTGGTGAAAAACCTCGTGATTGTAGGAATCGGGCAACCCGACCACGTTGACGTTGAGAATTGTCGGCCAGCTCCGCTGGGCTAAATCGAGACTGCAGTGCACCGACCGCTTGAGCGATCCAGTCGGTATCGAGCTCGTTCACGACCTCTGTGATAAGTGCACGATCCACCCCTCGCTCTTGCAGCTTGGCCCGAATGGAGAGCGGCCCAAAACCTTTTCCCAACCGATGGTCAGCGTACTGAGTCGCAAAACGGACATCACATTGGTACCCCTCATTGTGCAGCCGCTCGAGCACCGCATCGATAACGTCAGCAGCAACACCGCGTTTTGCGAGTTTCGTTTCCAATTCCATACGTGAATGTTCACGCATCACCAATAATCTCATGGCCTTTATATAGACTTGACGAAACGCCTCGGCCTCATCCGGGTTCTGAACCATGACAGCACTCACCAATAGGCTCAGACTTTTTCGAGCGCCGTCTTCTTCTCCTCACTGCCTGGTTTTCCGCCTTTTTTACTCACGGTTTTCTTGTCGTTTTTACGATCGGCTTTGTCTTCGCCAACACCGTCGTCATCCAACTCGTTCGCCAAACCTGCTGGCGGTAACAATAGGTTGCGTAAGTTGGTGTCGATTTCATCAACGATAGCAGGATTTTCACGCAGATAGATACGCACATTTTCTTTACCCTGGCCAATGCGATCCCCTTTGTAGCTGTACCACGCACCCGCTTTTTCAATGAGGTTATGCTCCACCCCGAGACTGATCAATTCACCCTCGCGAGACGTACCCTCGCCGTACAGGATTTCAAATTCCGTTTGGCGAAATGGGGGAGCCATTTTGTTCTTCACCACTTTGACTCGGGTTTCATTGCCGACAATTTCGTCGCCCTTTTTCACCGCACCCGTTCGGCGGATATCCATCCGCACCGATGAGTAAAATTTCAGCGCGTTTCCACCGGTGGTCGTTTCTGGACTGCCAAACATCACCCCGATCTTCATTCGGATTTGGTTGATAAAAATAACCAATGTGTTGGTTCGTTTGATGTTGGAGGTAAGCTTTCGCAAAGCCTGCGACATCAAGCGCGCATGCAACCCGACGTGGTGATCGCCCATATCGCCTTCGATTTCTGCCTTCGGTGTCAATGCTGCTACTGAATCCACAACGATGATGTCAACACCCCCCGAACGAACCAGCATGTCGGTAATTTCCAGCGCCTGATCGCCTGTGTCGGGCTGCGAAATCAGCAGGTCATCAACGTTGACGCCTAACTTGGCCGCGTAGGTGGGATCCAGAGCGTGCTCAGCGTCGACAAATGCGGCGGTGCCACCGGCTTTCTGGCATTCGGCAACGACCTGCAACGTCATCGTGGTTTTACCTGAGCTTTCCGGGCCATAAATTTCACATATGCGCCCACGTGGCAGGCCGCCGATACCGAGTGCGACATCCAAACCGAGCGAGCCGGTTGAGATGACGTCGATATCGCGCCTGTCTGTGGAATCGCCCATGCGCATGATTGCGCCTTTGCCGAATTGCTTTTCAATTTGCCCAAGAGCCGCATCGAGGGCTGTTTTGCGGTTGTTGTCCAAGGTCGTTCTCCGTTTATGTTCGCTGATTTGCTGGGTGATCACTGCGTCCTGAAGTACCAATTGAAAGTATTTCACACCCGATAGAAGAAGCTTAGCGCAATTTTAAGAACTACTGGTTATTTTTTCAGTACTGCAAAGCAATTACTTTTGATACGCGTCATTGTGCTTCGATATTCAGCTCTGTCAGGCACGCGTCTAGTGATCCGGGATCAGCAGTCTCCCGTTCTTCGCACAGAGTGCGCAATTCTAGTTCAAGATCTTTTTGTCGCTCAACTTCTTGCTCGCGATTTTTTTCCAATTCCGCGCGTTTGGCTAAGGTCGCTTCACGTTGCATGATTGCCGCTTCAAGCTCAGCCTTTTTCTCCTTGATATGGGCCTCCAATTCAGCAGGGCTCATGGATTGCTGCGCAATGACAACGTTGGCAAAGCTCAGCAAACCAACCGCTACCACAACCATTCTTAACGTTTTTTTGGTCGTGTGGGATGAAATCAAACCAGTCATAATGGGCGAATTCCTCAAGTTTTTGTTTTAGCTAAGTCCAAGCGCGCGATGGTACCACGCAAGGCCTCCAGCACCGCAGCCTTGCGAACCTCGGTACGCTCGCCTGCAAAGACAAACCGTTCAGCGTCAAGCTGGTAACGCTGTTGCACAAGCATTGACCAGGCGATCCAGACAGTACCGACGGGCTTATCGTCAGTACCACCGTCAGGGCCTGCCACACCGCTGACAGCGATCGACACATCGGCGCAGCTTCGTCGACGCGCACCCTGCGCCATAGACAGAACCACCGCCTCGCTCACCGCACCGTGTTCAATCAGTATGGTCGCCGGCACATCCAACTGAAGGCGTTTACTGTCGTTGCTGTAAGTAACGATGCCAGCGCAAAAATACGCTGAGCTCCCAGCCAATGAGGTCAACGCAGCGGCGATCAACCCGCCGGTACAGGATTCTGCGGTGGTGATGCTCAACGCGTTATCGCGAAGCCTCGCCGACAGCGCCTCGACGGCCTCATCGGTTGAACAATAATTAGCCGCATTCGCAGACCTCAGGGTCGATTCAGCCGAATCGGTGCTTGATAGTGTCAATGGATTGCGCTCGGTTTGCAGATCAATTTCAGATGATCGAAGCACGCATTATGGCCGATTGGTTACACTTTCTGTCATGGCTTCAAGCACCCAAACCCCAATGATGCGCCAGTACCTTGGCATCAAGTCTAATCATCCGGACCATCTGTTGTTTTATCGGATGGGAGATTTCTATGAACTGTTCTTTGATGACGCCAAACAGGCAGCAAATCTTCTCGATATTACGCTGACCGCTCGCGGCAAAAACGACGGTGAAGCCATTCCCATGGCCGGGGTCCCCTTTCATTCAGTGGACAACTACTTGGCGCGACTAGTAAGACAAGGGGTGTCGGTTGCCATCTGTGAACAGACCGGAGACGTTACCGGGAAGGGGCCTGTCAAACGGGAAGTGGTGCGCATCGTCACCCCCGGGACCCTAACCGAAGAGCATTTGCTCGAGGCCGACCAGACCGCTTGGTTGGCGGCAGTCGCGGAAGGCAATCAAACCGAAGACAAAGCCATTGTCGGATATGGTCTGGCGGCACTGGATGTCGCCACCGGCCGGTTTCAGGTTCAACAGCTGGGCAACTTTAATGAGCTGGCCGCCGAACTGGCTCGCCTGGCTCCGCGGGAAATACTTGTCACCGAGGACAGCAGTCTGCACAGGCGTTTCACCGATACTGCGATAACCGAGCGCGCGCCTTGGCTATTCGATACCGAGCGCGGAACACAAGTACTGAACGAACATTTCAACACGCAGCATCTTGACGGTTTTGGCTGCTCGAACTTACCACTGGCCATCGCCGCCGCCGCAGTCGCACTCGGTTACGCCAGGGAGACGCACGTCAGTGATTTGCGTCAAGTTACTTCTTTGTCCGTAGTTCATGCCAGCGATACCGTGATTCTTGATCCCGGCACCCGGCGTCATCTAGAACTGACCACCAGTCAATCCGGGTTGAATCAACACACCTTGTTTGGCGTGATGAATCAGACCCGCACCGCGATGGGAGCCAGGCGTCTTAAAGACTGGTTGCAGCAACCGTCCCGCAACCACGGTTTGATACGCGAACGACAGGCTCGAGTACAAGCCTTTCTCGAACAACAACACTGGCAATCTGCACAACGTGCAC